>CAJFPI010000192.1 GCA_904398675.1 uncultured Oscillospiraceae bacterium | reverse complement strand
GTTGGGGATAATGACCAGGGAGTCCACCTTCTGCCGCAGCTCCTCGATGCCGGCCTCCGCCTGCTGCATCCGCCGCCGCCCCTCAAAGCCGAAGGGCTTTGTCACCACGCCCACGGTGAGGAGGCCCTGCTCCTTGGCGATTTCTGCCACGATGGGCGCCGCGCCGGTGCCGGTGCCGCCGCCCATGCCGGCGGTGATGAAAACCATATCCGTATCTTCCAGGGCCTTGGAAATCTGATTGCGGCTCTCCTCGGCGCTCTTGCGGCCCACCTCCGGATCGCTGCCGGCTCCCTGTCCATGGGTCAGCTTTTCGCCAATTTGAATTTTATAGGATGCGCTGGACATGTTCAGCGCCTGCTTGTCCGTATTGATCGCAACAAAATCCACGCCACGGGTACCGGAGCGCACCATGCGGTTGACCACGTTGTTGCCTCCGCCGCCCACACCGATGACCTTGATTTTAACCACCGTGTCGGGGGCGGTGACCAGTTCGAATCCCATGACAGTTCCTCCTACCATAAATTGTATCGAATCGGGGCAAAAGGCCCCAAGATAAAGTACTTACAAGTATTTCTATTGTATTCCACTTTACCATCCAGGTCAATAGCAAAGCCTTGGTTTTTTTGAGATTTTTTCTGAAATAAAGGGAGCGCGGCGGCTGAACCGCCGCCGCGCCGTCAGGAGATGGCATGGGGTTTAAAGCTGCTTTTATCCGACATGGTCAGGATAATCGTGCCGGTTTCATTGTCCTCCAGATAGCCGATGATCTCCTCCAATGCCCGCATCTTTTTGTTAAAGTCCGCATTGTAGCGCAGCTCCACGTCGAAACGGCCCGCATACCGCATGACCAGCGTCTCCGGATCACTGCAGTCGATCCACTCCGCCTGATCCAGCATGCCCCGTTCCTGCAGCACCTCCAGGAAGGACAGCAGCTCCTCCCGCGTGATATTCCCGTCAGATGGGAGCTGAGCGATGGTGGCCACCGTGGGCAGCAGCAGCTCGCAGCCCCGGATCTGCACATATGATGCGCTCTGGCTCTCTGTCACACGTTCCAAAAGCTTTCCGCTGCCGCTGATGAGCCAGGCGTCACTTCCCTGGATCACCGCCGCCACCGGCTCACATTCCTGCACCTCGATCACAATGCCGTCAGGCAGCACCCGCCGGATCTGCACCGACTCCACATAGGGCAGCTGCCCCGTGATGGCGCTGGCTACAGCATATTTGTTGATCAGGAAGAGGTTCTCCCCCTGCTCAATATCCGTTACCGCCAGGATCTCCTCTGTGGTATAGCGGCTGTTGCCCGCTACAGTGATCGTCTGCACTTTAAAAAACAGGATCAGTGCGGCCACGATGGCGCCGCAGATCAGGAAAAAGGACAGAATGCGGAAAGGCACCGTCAGCCTGCTGCGGCGGTACCGCCGGTTGCGGCGCCTTCTTGCCATCTGTCCTCACCTGCCTTTCTGTCTCTTTTGTCTCTCAGCGCTCCTCCGCCGCAGCCCCCAGCTGCCGGAGATCCCGGAGGATGTCCTCGTAGCCCCGGCGGATATGGGCCGTGCTGCCGATGCGGCTCTCGCCCTCCGCCGCCAGCGCCGCCACCACCATGGCCGCGCCGCCCCGGAGGTCTGTGGATTCCATGGCCGCGCCCTGCAGCCGCTCCACCCCGCAGACCACCGCCACCCGGCCCTCCACCCGGATATCCGCCCCCAGGCGGCACAGCTCATCCACATGGCGGTAGCGGCTGTCAAAAATGTTTTCTACAAAAACCGTGGTCCCCTGGCTGCGGAGGAGGGCGGCCATCAGGACCGCCTGGGCGTCCGTGGGGAACCCGGGGTAGGGCGCCGTCCGCACCGGGCGGATGGCCCGCAGCCGGCCCCGCCGCTGGAGGCGGATGGCATCCTCCCCGCTCTCCACCAGGCACCCCGCCTCATGGAGAGCTGCCGTCACGGTGGACAGGTGGCGGTAATCCACCCCGCGAAGCACGATATCGCCCCCGGCCGCAGCCGCGGCGGCCAGATAGGTGGCCGCCACGATCCGGTCCGGCATCACGGTATGTACGGCATCGTGGGTGGGCTGCCGCCCCTCCACGGTAATGGTGGAGCTTCCGCCGCCGTGGACGCGGCAGCCCATGGCAGCCAGGAAATTTTCCAGGTCCATGATCTCCGGCTCCCGGGCGGCGTTGAGGATCGTGGTGGTCCCCCGGCTGCCGCAGGCGGCCAGCACAGCGTTTTCCGTGGCGCCCACGCTGGGCATGGACAGCGTCAGCTCCCGGCCCCGGAGGTCCGCCGCCTCACAGCGCAGGCGGCCGCCGCCCTCGTCGATCACCGCCCCCAGCTGCCGCAGGGCGGCCAGGTGCAGGTCGATGGGCCGCGGCCCCAGCTCACAGCCTCCCGGCATGGACAGCTCCGCCCTGCCAAAGCGGCTGAGAATGGCCCCCAGAAAGATCACCGATGAGCGCATGGAGCGCATCAGGTGGTCCGGAATATCCCACCGCTCCGGCGCGGAGGCATCCACAATCAGCGCATCCCCCTCCCACCGGGCCTTGCAGCCCAGGTGGCGCAGGATCTGAATGGACGCCTCCACATCCCGCAGGCGCGGGCAGTTTTTCAGCACCGAGGTGCCGGGATGCAGGATGGTGGCGGCCAGGATCGGCAGGACGCTGTTTTTCGCCCCCTGGACCTGCACCTCACCCTCCAGCGCCCGTCCCCCCTGGATATAATAGTCTCCCATAGAAACCCCTCCGCAGATGATTTTCCCAAAAACTACATCATTCTATGCGGCAGGCTCTTTTTTTGCTATGGGAAACGCGTCGCAATCCGCCGCCCGCGGCGGCGGCAGACTCTACTTCAGCAGCTCCATCACCGTCTGATAGATCCGCTCGCTGGCGTCCGGCACCCCTAGGGCCGCCATATGCTCCTCCATCCCCCGGCGCTCCGCCGGGTTTTGGAGGATCTCCATGGTGTTCTGCAGCAGCAGCGCGCCGCTGCTCTCCTCCTCCCGGATCATCCGCGCCGCGCCGTGGTCCGCCAGGACCCTGGCGTTTTTTTCCTGGTGGTTGTTGGCCACATTGGGGGAGGGTACCATGATGGCGGCCACTCCCAGGGCCGTCAGCTCGCTGATGGTGGAAGCGCCGGCCCGGCAGAGCACCAGGTCCGCCGCCCGCATCACCAGGGCCATGTCGTAAATATACTCCCGGATCTCCACCATCAGCTGCCGCTCCATATCCACCCCCCGCTCCTGCAGGATCCGCTGGATCATGGGGTAGCCATAGGAGCCGGCGCCGTGGATGTGGTGGAATTTACTGGCCTTCACTTCCTCTGTGATAAAGTCGGCCATCTGCCGGTTCATCACCTTGGCGCCGAGGCTGCCCCAGAAGGAGAGAACCAGGGGTTTCCCCTCGTCCATGCCCATCCGCACCTTGGCCTGCTCCCGGGTGAGCGCGAAAAAATCCCCCCGCACCGGCGTACCGGTGACATGGACCTTCTCCGGGTGATGGTAGCTGCTGCGGCAATCCTCAAGGCCCACCATGATCACGTCGGCATAGGGCTCCAGGAGCTTTGTGGTCAGCCCCGGGATGGCGTTGGACTCGTGGATGGCCGTGGGGATCCCCTGGTCTGCCGCCGCCCGGATCATGGGGTAGCTGGCATAGCCCCCCGTCCCCACCACCAGATCCGGCTGAAACTCCCGGAGCAGCTTTTTTGCCTCGTGGGGGGCCTTGAAGTAGTTGTGGAGGCTCATGAGATTGTAGGCCAGCTGCTTAGGGCTGAGGGAGCGGTGGAACCCGGAGACCTCAATGGCCCGGAAGGGGTAGCCGGCCTTTTCGATCAGCCGCCGCTCCATCCCCCGGTTGGCCCCCACAAAGAGCACCTGGGTCCCCGGCTGGCGCTCCAAAATCAGCCCCGCCAGGGCCAGGGCGGGATTCACATGTCCCGCGGTCCCGCCGCAGGTAAAAATCACCCGCATAGCAGCCCTCCTCTCTTCTCTGTCGGAATGCCCCTCCTTCGGCATGGACGGAGGGGACCGGCGGATCTGGGGCCAGCCCATGCCGCCGGAAATCAAAATCTGCCTTTTCCGTGCTCGTTTATTCTCATCATGGTTCCAAGGACATGCGCCTTGGAAACATACCCTGCAGTTTCCCAGTGTGCTCCATCTATTTTTCCGGCGGCATGCGCGTCGGAAAAATACCGCTCGGCAAACAATTCCCAAATCTTATGTTTCCAAGTGTGCGAGCGCAGCGAGTGCGCGCAGGAAACTGAAAAATCCTCAAAAACGTGCTCTCAGCACGTTTTTGATGTGCTATCCCGCCTTCATCGCCGGCATCTGCCTGGAGACGCTGAGGACGATGCCCACCTCAAAGAGCTGGATCAGCAGCGCGGTTCCCCCGTAGCTGAAGAAGGGCAGGGAGATGCCGGTGGCCGGGATCAGCCCCGTCACCACCGCCACGTTCAAAAAGGTCTGCAGCCCGATCTGGGTGATGACACCCACCACCAGGAGGGCCCCGAACCGGTCTCTCGCGTGGATGGCGATCCAGTAGCCCCGGAGGATCAGCAGCGCGAAGAGAACTAAAATGAGGCCTGCGCCGATATAGCCCAGTTCCTCACAGACAATGGCAAAAATAAAGTCGTTGTGCTCCTCGGGGAGGAACATGAATTTCTGGCGGCTCTTCCCAAGGCCTACGCCGAGGAGGCCGCCGGAGCCGATGGCGATGAGGCTCTGGGCCATCTGGTAGCTTTTGTCGCCGGCGTCCCACCAGGGGTCCCGCCAGGTCTGGATGCGGCTGGAGTTATAGCCGATCTTCTCCATCAGGTCCGTGAAGAGCATCATGTACAGCCCGCCGCCGGCCAGAGCGCCGCCCGCGGCGATCCAGCCCCACTGCATGCCGCCCACCACCATCATCACCGCCCCGATGCCCAGCAGGAGGATGCAGCCGGACATGTGGGGCTCCATCAGCATCAGCACCGCGTACACCGCCAGGATGCAGGCGTAGGGGAGAATCCCGTAGCGAAAGGTCCGCATCCGGTCCTTGCGCTGGGAGATGGTGGCGGCAAAATAGATGATGATGCCCAGCTTTGCCACCTCCGAGGGCTGGTAGGTGGGTCCCGCCACCAGGAAAAGGCGCAGCCACCGGGTGGCCCCGCCCTCGCTGAACCCCAGCCCCGGCACCAGCACACAGGCCAGGAGGACCATGGAGCCGATGAGGGCGATGGTGGAGATTCCCCTGAGCCGCTGGTAGTTGAATTTTCCCATGGCCAGCATGGCCGCAATGCCGGCGGCGGCGAAGGCCCCCTGGCGGCGGACATAGTAGGTGGGATCTCCGTACTCATTCATGGCGGAGGGAAAGCTGGCGGAGAAGAGCATGATGAGGCCGATCACCGTCAGCATCAGCACCAGCACCAGGAAGGGCAGGTCCACCGGCCCCTTGGCGATCTCCTGCAGCTCCCGCACCTTATGACGTTTTTCCCGCTGGCGCTGCCGCCGCTCTTCCTGGGTCATGGAACTCTCCCTTTTCCGAAAAGTCTTGAAGGCCGCCTCAGCCCATCAGATTTCTTCCCATCACGCCGAAGTAGGCCAGGGCGCAGAAAACGGCGGAGACGGCAGTGAAAACCACCACGATCTTCACCTCGCTCCACCCGCACAGCTCAAAGTGGTGGTGGAGCGGCGCCATTTTAAAGATGCGCTTTCCGTGGGTGGCCTTGAAATAGGCCACCTGGATGATATCCGACAGGGTCTCTATAATGTAGACGATGCCCACAAAAATCAGGATCAGCGGCATGTCGAAGGCGAAGGCCAGAGCCGCCACGGTGCCGCCGAGAAACAGCGAGCCCGTATCTCCCATAAACACCTTGGCCGGGTGGAAGTTAAACAGCAGGAAGGCCAAAAGCCCCCCTAAAAGCGCCCCGGCAAAGATGCCCAGCTGCCGGTAGCCCCACCAGGTGGCCACCGACACAAAAAACAGCGCCACAGGGATGGTCACCGCCGTGGCCAGGCCGTCCAGCCCGTCGGTGATGTTCACCGCGTTCACCGTGCCGACGATCACAAAGGCGGCAAAAACCAGATAGACCGGCCAGCTGATGTGGACGGAGATATTTAAGAAGGGGATGTAGAGGTCCGGCGTCAGCATGCCCTCCAGCCGCATCAGGGCCAGGAAGGCGATGGCAGCCGCCACCTGGAGCAGAAATTTCTGCATGGCGGTCAGGCCCAGGTTCTGGTGGTGCCGGACCTTCTGATAGTCGTCAAAGAAACCGATGGCGCCGAACACCAGGGCGAACAGGTAGACATAGAGATGGATGAAGTTTCCAGCCATCATCTCTCTCCACCCCACCGCTACAACTGCCGTGCCGATGCCGAGAATGAACATCAGCCCGCCCATGGTGGGGGTGCCGGCCTTACCGGCGTGCCACTTGGGTCCGTCCTCCCGGATGCTCTGGCCGGCCTTCATGCGGCGCAGGGCAGGAAGGATCCCCTTGCCGCCCACCAGGGCGGTGACGGCAAAGCTGATGAGACAGGCGAGTATCATATCCATAGTAGTTCTCCCTCTTGCCCGCGCATACGGGCTCTTTCGTTATCCGTTTTTCCGGCGGCGCAGGGCCAGGTACTCCGCCACCACCTCCCGCTCGTCGAGGTGGTGCTTTTGATGGTTGATCTCCTGGTAATCCTCGTGGCCCTTGCCGCACAGGACGATGACGTCTCCCGGCAGGGCGTGGTCAATGGCATAATGGATGGCCTCCACCCGGTTTTCCACCACCGCATAGGGCGTCCCCGTCTCCTGCACGCCCGGCAGGATGTCGGCGATGATGGCAGCGGGGTCCTCCGTGCGGGGGTTATCCGAGGTAATGATGGCAAAGTCCGACAGCGCCGCGCCGATGCGGCCCATCTTGGGCCGCTTGGTCCGGTCCCGGTCGCCGCCGCAGCCGAAGAGGGCCACCACCCGGCCTTTTGCAAAGCCGCGAACCGCCTTAAGCACATTTTCCAGCGCGTCCGGCGTGTGGGCGTAGTCGATCAGAATGGTGTAGTCCCCGTCGGTGGGGACCGGCTCCACCCGCCCCTTCACATGGGGGGCGGCGCGCAGCACACGGGCGCTGTCCCGCAGCGGCACCCCCAGGACCTGGGCAGCTGCCAGGACACCAAGGGTATTATATACCATAAATTCCCCGGGTATGGCAACCTCTATTTTTACGCGGCTGCCATTTTCCACCGCATCAAAGGCCACGCCCCCAGCGGAGAGCCGGATGTTTTCCGCCCGGAGATCCCCGGAACGCTCCCCAAAGGACACCCGGCGGCACCCGGCCGACTGCAGCAGGCGGCCGCTCCAGGGGTCATCAGCGTTGTAGACGCCCACAGCACAATTTTGGAACAGAATGGCCTTGGCGTCGCAGTAGGCCTCCATGGTCTTGTGAAAATCCAGGTGGTCCTGGGTGAGATTGGTGAAAATCCCCACGGCAAAGGGTACGCCGTACACCCGGTCCAGCACCAGGGCGTGGGAGGATACCTCCATCACCACATGGGTGCACCCCGCGTCCGCCATCTGCCGGAAGAGGCGCTGCAGCTCAAAGGACTCCGGTGTGGTGCGCTCGGTGTGGAGAACCTGGCTGCCGATCATGTTCTGGTTGGTGCCGATGAGGCCCACCTTGGCCCCCGCCGCCTGCTCCAGCACGCCCTTCAGCAAATAGGTGGTGCTGGTTTTCCCGTTGGTGCCTGTGACGCCCACCATGGTCATCTCCCGGGCGGGGTGGTGGAAGTAGTTGGCCCCGATCACCGCCAGCGCCCGGCGGCTGTCGTCCACCTGGATATAAGGCGTGCCGTCCTCCGGGGGACGCTCACACAGGACACAGAGCGCCCCCTTTTTCATAGCCGCAGAGATAAAGCGGTGCCCGTCGGTCTCATAGCCCGGCATGGCCACAAAGAGCTCCCCGGGCTCCACGGTGCGGGAGTCATAGGAGACACCTGTCACCTCCATGCCCAGATCCACGCTGGTTTTTAAAATAGCAAGGCCGCTGCACAGTTCCTTCAGCTGCATGTTACAACCCTCTTTCGTCCGCCGGCGCCGCCCCCGCCGGAGCGCCGCCTGTATAGGGAGTATATGACACTTCCCTGTTCTTTAGTCCGCCGGGGGCCGATTTGCCGCCGGTCAGTCCACAATGGAGGTGTCGCCAAAGCGGACCTCCACCACGCTGCCCGCCGCCAGCTCCGTACCCGCCTCCACCGACTGGCTCATGGCGATCACGGTGCTGCTGGCAGAGTCGGTATTGCCCGTCACCTTCATGATCAGGCCCGCGTCGCTGAGCGCCTCATTGGCCCGGGAGGCGGAGAGCCCCACCACATTGGGAACCACGCAGGGATCCGTGGGTTTTTCCTCTCCCATGTAGAGAATGATCTCCGCGTTGCCCGGCACAATGGCGCCGCCCAGCGGCGTCTGGTCCGTAACGGTCTCCCCGTCACCTTCCACCCGGTACTTGCTGAATCCGTATTCCTCCAGGCGGGACACCGCCTGCTCCCGGGTCATCCCCACCACATTGGGAACTGTGGCGTCCGCGCCCACCACTTCCTCGGCGCTGTATTCCGGGGAGATGCCGAGATAGGGCAGGACGTCCTCCAGGATCGCGCTGGTGACAGGCGCCACCATCTGGCCGCCGGAGACATAGGTGCCGGTGTCGCGGCCCGGGCTGTCCAGCGTCATCAAAATCATGATCTGGGGATCATCTGCCGGGGCAAAGCACACAAAGGAGACCACAACATCCTCGCTACCGCTCTTTTCGGCGGTTCCGGTCTTGCCGCCCACCCGGTAGCCGGCTACGGCGCCGTTGCGGCCGGTGCCGTTGTCAACCACATTCTGCAGGATTTCACAGACGGTCTTGCTGGTCTCCTCGCTGATCACCTGGCGCACCGGCGTGGAGTCGTGCTGGCTGACCACGTTGCCGTTGCTGTCCACCACCTTCTCCACCACATAGGGGGTATAGAGGTAGCCGCCGTTGACGCAGGCCGCCTGGGCGGCGATCAGCTGCAGCGGCGTCACGGTGAAGTTCTGGCCAAAGGAGTAGGTGGCCAGATCCACAATGCCGAAGTCATCCTTTTCCGCCGCCAGCCCCAGCTGCTCACCCTGAAGGTCCACACCGGTATAGTCCCGCAGGCCGAAGGCCTCTAGATAGGAATAGAACGTGTCGCCGCCCAGGGCAAAGGCCATGGTCATAAAGGCGGGGTTGCAGGAGTTGGCCGTGGCCTCCGCCAGGGTCTGGTGGCCGTGGCCGGTGCGCTTGTCGCAGTGGATGGGGAGGCTCCATCCCGGCACCATCAGATAGCCCTGGCAGTCGTAGGTGCTGGCGGTGGTGGCCGCCCCCTCCTCCAGGGCCATGGCCAGCGTCAAAATCTTGAAGGTGGAGCCGGGCTCATAGGTGTCGTTGATGCACTTGTTGCGCCACTGGAGGTACTGCAGCTGCTGCAGCGTGCCGTCGTAGTCCTCCTCCGAGGCCAGGGACAGCTGCTGCTGCAAAAGCTCGCTGTAGATGTCGGAGTAGTTGTTGAGGTCGTAGGTGGGGTAGGACGCCATGCCCAGAATGGCGCCGGAGGTCACATCCAGGCAGATGGCTGTTCCGCCGTTTTTCACGTCGTACTTCAGCACCGCCTCCTCCAGCCCCCGCTCCAGGGCATACTGGATGGTGGAGTCGATGGTAAGGTAGACGTCGTTTCCGTCCTCTGCGTCGTAATACTGCTCATACTGGTAGAGAAGCGGCCGTTCATTTACGTCCTTTGCCGAGACGGTAAAGCCCGTGGTCCCCTCCAGCTCGTCGTTGTAGAGGGCCTCGGTGCCGTAGGCGCCCGTGTTTTCCGCATTGACGAATCCGATCACATGGGCCGCCAGAGTGGAGTAGGGGTAGTAGCGCTTGGAATCCGCCGAGAGGTAGATGCCCCGCAGCGTCACCCGGTCATCCTCCGGCACCTCGTTGCCCTGGTCGTCGATCTCGCCGTTGATAAAGCGGCGGACCTCGTCGGCCACGTCCTTCTCCGCCTTCCGTACCAAAATCTCATACTGAGAGTAGGTCTTCTCCATATATTTGAGGATGGTCTCCTCCTCGATCCCCAGAATGCGGGCCAGTCCCCGGGCTACATATTCCTCATACTGGTTTTTGAGAATGGTGGCCTTGTCGCCGGTCTTTTCGTCCTCCTTGGCCGACTGGTCGGCGATCTCCAGCGGGGAGATGAAGATGGTGTCTGCAGAGGCAGAGCTGGCCAGTGTGACGCCGTTTTTATCATAGATGGTACCGCGGGAGGCAGTCACCGTGGTGCTGAGAGTCTGCTGGTTCACCGCCCGCTCCTCCAGGCTCTCATGCTGGGTAATCTGCAGGTTATAGAGCTTGATGAACAGCGCGCTGAAACAGGCCACGCCAAACACCAGCATCACCCACACCGTCCGCCGCTGAATGGTCTGACTGGCCCGGCGGGCATTCTCTTCCTTCCTTTTGGGTCCCTTTGCCACTGCTGTTTCCTCCTTGGATTCTTCTGTCCGCATCACGCCGGGACAAACTCCCGGCCAATAGCAGGCAAGGAGCAAGAGACTGCTCTCTTACTCCCCGCATCATCCTGACTCAATACAATATAGCGCCGTGTCAGCGGAAATATTCCACCGCTGCATAGAGGCGCTCGCCCAGCCGCTCCAAAAACGCCATCAGGCCGCTTTCCTGATCCTGATAGACCACGGCGTTGTCCGGGTCGGACAGGTCGATATAATAAATCTGGCTCTCGCTGGGCTGGCTCATGCCGGCGGCCTCGGCAGACTCCTTGACGCTGGTGAGGTCAAAGGCCTGCTCGTATTTCACCTGCAGCGCCCGCTGATCCTCCTGCAGCTCGCTGAGCTCCTCCTGCATGCTGACCACATTGCTGGAGATCGCCGCCAACTCCACATAGCTCATCACCAGCAGAACCATCAGCGCCGCCAGGGCTGTGTAGCCCAGCGCGATCACCGGGGACAGGCGCTGCCCCACGCGGACCCGCGCCTTGGTGTGGGCCCTGGCCCGGGAAATGACATCCGCAGCTGTCTCCTGCAGAGGAGCGGTGTAAAGATCCGGGTCCATCCGCCCCGTATCCTCCAGCTGCCGCTCCAGGGAACGAAAATCATAGGCAAGCGAACCGTTGATCACTTCGGGCTTGTTGTGTCTTCTCCTTGCTGCAGTGGCAACTGCCATGGTACCTCTCCTCTCCGAACTGGTTGTCTGCTGTAAACTGCCGCTGTCAGCGGCAATGGGTCAGTTATACTCCGTGCGCTCCGCCAGGCGCAGCTTGGCGCTGCGGGATCGGGGATTGTCCTGCAGCTCCTCCGGGCCGGCGGTAATGGGCTTGCGGTTGATCAACGTCATCCTGGGTTTCTTGCCGCAGACGCATACCGGAAACTCCGGCGGGCAGGTGCAGCCCGTGGCCAAAGTCTTGAGCGTCTGCTTCACAATGCGGTCCTCCAGGCTGTGGAAGGTGATGACCGCCAGCCTTCCGCCGCTTTTCAGCCGACGGGCGGCCGCCTCCAGCATGGGAGGCAGCTCGTCCAATTCACCGTTGACTGCGATGCGGATGGCCTGAAAGCTGCGCTTGGCCGGGTGCTGCTTTTCCCGCAGCGCCGCGGCGGGCATCGCGCCCCTGATGATCTCCACCAGCTCCAGCGTGGTCTCGATGGGCCGCTCCGCACGGCGGTGGACGATGGCGGCAGCGATCCGCCCGGCGTAGCGCTCCTCGCCATATTCAGACAAAATCCGCCGCAGCGCCTCCTCGCTCCAGGTGTTCACAACCTCCCGGGCTGTGAGGGCTGCGGTGGTATCCATCCGCATGTCCAGCGGCGCATCCAGCCTGTAGCTGAATCCTCTCTGCGCCTCGTCCAATTGGGGGGAGGACACCCCCAGATCAAAGAGCATGCCGTCTGCCTTGTCCACGCCCGCCTCGTCCAGCGCCGCCTCCAGGCGGCTGAAGTTGGTGTGGATCAGCGTTACCCGCTCCAGATACGGAGCCAGCCGCTCCCGGGCAGCCTCCAGGGCCGTCTCGTCCCGGTCAAGGGCAATGAGGCGGCCGGTGGTCAGGCGGCGGACAATCTCCAGGGAGTGTCCTGCCCGGCCCAGTGTGCCGTCCAGATATATCCCGTCCGGCCGGATCCTGAGCCCCTCCAGGCACTCCTGGAGCAGCACAGGCCGGTGTCCATAGTCCTTTTCCATATCAGAAGTCCAGCTCCTCCATGGCGGCAAAGAGCTTTGCCGGGTCCAGCTCCTCTTCCTCCACGGCCTGCCAGCGCTCCGCATTCCAGATCTCGGCCCGGTTGCTCACGCCGATCACCACAACGTCCTTCTCCAGCTTTGCATAGGCCCGGAGCTTTGCGGGAATCAAGATCCGCCCCTGGGCGTCCGGCTCACACTTGGCGGCGTTGGCAAACAGCGCGCGCATCGCCTTTGTTTTGGTGTAGGGCAGGCTCTCGAATTTCTCCGTGAACTTGGCCCAGCTGACGTCGGAGTAGACAGAGAGGCAGCCGTCCATGCCCATGGTGACATAGAAGGTCTCCCCCAGCTCCTCCCGCAGCTTGGCGGGGATGAACAGGCGGCCCTTGGCGTCGATGCTGTGCTGATATTGGCCGGTCATTGCTCCACCCGCCTCTCCTCTTGTGGGCATCCGTGGGATTTCTCTCTACTTTCCACCACTTTCCACCACTTAGCAATAGTATAGCAAGTCGTTATGTAAATTGCAAGCGGTAGTTTTGCATTTTTTCATGCGGAATCTGTCGATTTTTCAGCGAACTACCCCATTTTTTGCAATATAAAACACATGTTCTAGTAATTCCCCCTGCTATGCAGCCGGCATAGCGCAAGATATAGTATTCGACAAGAATCTAGCCACAACTTGTAGATCTTCTTTTTTCTTCCATTTCAAAAATCCAGCGTTTTCCCCAATTCATTCCCTGAAATTTTGTCGTTTTGCCCAGGACTATCCCAAGGGATTCGCTGCCCCGACGGTGCACCGTGAAAGCAGGAGAAGGCCGATGCGTATGAAGTTTTTCCCATGGGGGATGCTCCCACCTCACGCGCTTGGATTTCACGTCCGCACCGTGGGAGGCGGCACGGCAGCCATTCTGCTGCGGTTTTGCACAGCAAAAAAACACCCCTGGCGCAGTGCGCCAGGGGTGTTTCCACCGCAGAAAATAACTAATCGTTATCTCCCCGCCGGATTAATACTGATTGTAAAGGCCGTTATACTGGTTGTAGGCCGCGCAGAGGCTGTTGGTGTTGCGGATCAGGAAATGCATCGCCACATAGGGGCCAATGCCGCACAGCAGCGCGCCAACCAGATACCACAGGAGAATGGTGGTGCCGTTCTCCTGGAAGTTCATCTGATAGCGGGGTGCGTTGGCAGCCAGGCGGTTGCCCAGGGTGTAATACCAGTAGAGGGCATAGAAACCGCAGGTAACAAAGCTCAGCAGAATGAACGGCAGCAGGCCGGGCGTCTTTTTCCCATCGCCTTCGCACACGATGTTCACATCGCGGGCCAGGCAGTAGAGGAAGTAATAGGAGTAGATGCCGCAGGTGATGATGCTCAGCAGGATATAAGCCACAAGGCTGCGATCCGTCTTCAGCGGCTGGGGCCGGTAGCCGCCGCCGTTGGGATAGCTCTGATAGCCGGGGGCGTTGGCCTGGGCGCTGCTCTGATAGCCGCTGCTCTGATAGGAGGCATCCGCCGCGCCGCCCTGCTCGGGAGCGGCAGCGCCCTGACTGGGAGCGGAGTAGCCGGAGGGCTGATACCCGCCTGTGGGCTGCTGGGGCTTGGGGCTGCCAGCCTTCAGGTCGTCAATTCCTTCCTGAATGATGGTCTTGACATCGCTGCTGCCCTGGCCCACAAAGGGCGCCTCATCCATGAGGTAGAGCAGCAGGAACACGACGCCTGCCACCAGCACATAGCCCAGGAAGGAGAAGATGCCGCCGATGGAGTAAACCGGGCTGCCCACTGTGATCGTCAGGATCAGCAGCGTGAGGACGTTCATAACCAGCCGGGCCACGGCGCCCACGCCCAGACCCAGGAAGAGAGCGCCGCTGTTTTTCGGCGTTCGTTTCACAATGAGCAGGACCAGCACCACGCACATCCACACAAAGACCAAAAGGCTGAGAATGTCTACGGCCAGCATCAGGATGCCTTTGAAGAACCCGAAGTAGCCAAACACCGTAAAGATCCCGGTCAAGGTGCTGAGCAGCAGCCGCAGGCCCATAATGCCGTAAAACGCTGTGCAGATCCCGGCAAAAACCTTCAAAATAAGATCCATGGTCTTTTTATCCGGCTTACCGCTGCCGCCCTGGGGCTGCGGTCCGCCTGCCGGCGGATAATTCGGCGGAGGCGGAGGCGGCGGACTGTTCGGCGCGGCAGGCCCCTGCATCGGTGCGCCGCAGCCGTCGCAAAATCTCTGGCCGTCGGCTACTTCTTTCCCGCAATTTCTGCAAAACATATGTATTTCTCCCTTCTTTTATGGTTCACCCCATCAGCCTGGAGAACAAGCGGAAGACTGCCCCCTCCTCCGGGGCAAAGACCACCACCGTATTCTCCGGCGAGAAGAGGCGGACCAAATATACAATACAAAACAACGCACAGATCACACCCATGCTGCCCCGGGCTGCCTTTCTGGGCAGACGCCGCCAAAGCAAAAGAATGACGGCGGCCGGAACAGGCAGCCAGAACAGCGGATGGTAAAAGAAAGCGGCGGAGACATCCCCCCGGAGCAGGGACAGCCAGGCCCGGGACATGCCGCAGCCGGCACAGGAGATGCCGGTGATAAACTTGATGGGGCAGGTAACGCCCAGCATCTCGATAATGATATAGAAAACGGCGATGACCAGCAGCGCCTGGATATCTTTCTTCCCGATCATATTTACCACCAGTGGTATTGTAGCACAAATCTATGCATGATGCAACCGGCAGATCACCCGGCCCCAATTTAAAATGCCGAAGGAAAAAGCGCCCTTTTGGGCGCTTTCCTCCGCACTTATTGATGCCCCTCCGTCTCCTCCTCCATCCGGCGGCGGGCCTCCTGCATCTTCTCGTTGGAGGCGGCACGGTACTTGGCCCGGGCCTCCTGCATCTCCTGCAGGGCCATCTGGATGGCCTCCTCCGTCCGGCGAAGGGCGTCCTCTGTATAATCGTTGGTCACCTGGATCATGGTGCGGCTGCGCTCCTCCGCCCGGCGGATCATCTCATGGCCCCGCTCCCTGGCGGCCTGGAGCACCCGGCTCTCCGATACGATGGTCTTGGCATCCAGGTCAGCCTTCCGGCGGATGTTGTCCGCCTCCCGCTTGGCTGCCTCCACGTACTCATCCCTGGCCCGGATCAGGTCCTGGGCCTTCTTCAGCTCTGCGGGCAGCTGGGCGCGGATCTCCCCCAGCATATCCAGCACCTCATTTCGGGAGATGACGCACTTGTCTCCGCTGAAAGCGGCGCCCTTCGCCTCATCGATGGTCTCATACAACATATCAATCAAATGTAACACGTCGCTCTGCATGGCTTATCCCATCCTTTTTCCGCTGATCTCCTCCGCTACTGCGGAGGGCAAGTATCGTGTCAAATCCTGGCCATAGCGGATCATCTCCCTGGCCATGGTGGAGCTGAACCAGATATACCGGGGGTTGGCGGGCAGCAGCACCGTCTCCAGCCCCGGGGCAAGATTTTCGTTGATCCACGCCATCTGGTACTCCCAGTCAAAATCTCCGCCGCCGCGGACCCCCTTCACCACAGCGCAGGCGCCCCGCTGTACAGCATAATCGGCCAGAAGGCCTGTCCACACCTCTGCCTCCACATGGGGCAGGTCCGCAACCGCCAGCTGCACCAGCCGCAGCCGCTCCTGGGGCGGGAACATGCCCCGGTCCTTCTCCCCATTGCTCATCACACACACCAGCACCCGGTCAAAGAGCACGGACGCCCGGCGGATCAGGTCCAGGTGGCCCAGGGTGATGGGGTCAAAGCTCCCCGGGCAGATGGCGGTCCTCACGGCTGCTCCTCCCCCTCCCTGCGGTACACGGTCAGCTTGATCCGGCCGTATCGATAGGTCCTGTGAAGGGTGTAGGGCGGCGCCGTCTCCGGCAGCGTTTCGTCGACATAACTCTCGCAGACCATTATACCATGCCCGCGGAGAATGTCAAATCGGGCAATCGTCTCCACCGCCTGCTCCAGGAGGCCGGAGCCGTAGGGCGGATCCAGGAAAATGAGGTCATAGCGCCCGGGGCGGCCGGCAAGATAGGAAAAGGCATCCCCCTGCACCACGTCGGCCCGGTCCGCAAGCCCGGTCAGCCTGAGATTGTCCCGGACCAGGGACGCGGCCTCCCGCCGCTGCTCGACAAAGGTCGCCCGGTCCGCGCCGCGGCTGAGGGCCTCGATCCCCAGCTGGCCGGTGCCGGCAAAGAGGTCCAGCACCCGCCGGCCCTCGATGTCAAATTGGATAATATTAAAAAGGCCCTCCTTCACCCGGTCGGTGGTAGGGCGGGTCTCCATGCCCTGCAGCTCCTTCAGGCGGCGGCCGCGGGCGGAGCCGGTGATGACGCGCATGGCGGCTCTCCTCCTAATAAATAATGATAACTCAAACCGGTTTTATCAAGCCCTGCTCGTATAACGTCTCGAATGTATTGACAGCACCGCCGTGTTCCACGATTTTGCCGTCTATTACCTTATCGATGTCCACGCCTGTGAACGACAGCCGCTTGTATGTCGGCTGCATCCCCAGCCACTCCCCTGCATGGGTCCCCTCCATAATGAATGCAGAGATCACATAGTCCCCGTCCACGTACTGCCGGGTGAGGCGCATGGTGTAGTTGGGATACGTCTGCCGCACCGCGGCAAGATGCCGCCTCATGCCCTCCAGGCCCAGCGGGAGCCGCCGCTCCCCGTCGACCAGGACGCACGCCTCCGAAACATATTGCTGCAGCCTGTCCAGCAGGTTTTCAGAAACAATCACTTCATAAAAATATTTGATGCGTTCCTTTTTATCCATTCCATTTACAACTCACAAATGGCGGGCAGACTGCCCCAAACCTTTCCTGACGCTGAAATATACTCGTTTCGCCTCATATTTTATGGCATAGCACCGCCTTTTTCAATAGTTTTTCCAAAAGAGCGCCAACTTTTCTTTTTCTACTTGTTATCTCCCGCCATTTCGTGTATAATACTTCAGCAACCTTTGTATCTTTTTGGGCCCAGCGCCAGATATTCCCCGCGCTGAGCCCCTTTCCCGCCGTCTATCGTTTGTCCCCAAGAGATCGGATAATCCCGACGAAAGGATGTTGTTTATGATCAAGCTGAACAATGATAAAGGCACCATCACCATCAGCAGCAGCGTGGTGGCCAACATCACCGGCAACGCCGCCACCAACTGTTTCGGCGTCAAGGGCATGGCCTACCGCTCCATGACCGACGGGCTGGTGCATCTGCTGCGGAAAGAGGCCATGAGCAAGGGCGTGCAGGTCACCTATAACGAGGACAACTCCGTCTCCATCCGCCTGCACATCATTGTGGAGCACGGGGTGAACATCACCGCTGCCTGCCGCTCCATCATGAGCGAGGTCCGCTACAAGGTCAACAAATATACCGGCGTGGAAGTCAAAAATGTGGATGTCTGCGTCGATTCCATTGTTCTGTAAGCCAAGGAGGAAGTGAAAGCGATGAAACATGCCATTGACGGTATTATGTTCAAGCAGATGGTCCTCCACGGCGCGGCGGCCATCGCCCTGCAAAAACAGAGCATCAACGATCTTAACGTGTTCCCTGTGCCTGACGGGGACACCGGCACCAATATGTCCATGACCATCAACACCGCCGCCCAGGAGCTGCGCAAGCTCTCCCCGGAGACGGTGGGTCAGGCGGCAAACGTCTGTGCCTCCGCCCTGCTGCGGGGCGCCCGGGGAAACTCCGGGGTGATCCTCTCCCTGCTCTTCCGGGGCATCGCCAAGGAGCTCAAGCACCTGGAAAAGGCCGACGGGCGCGCCTTTGCCGCCGCCATGCAGGAGGGTGTGGCCGCCGCCTACAGCGCAGTGATGAAACCGGCGGAGGGAACGGTGCTCACCGTGTCCCGGCTGGCCTCCAAGCGGGCGGTGGATGTGGCCCGGGACAACAACGACGTGGAATATGTCCTGGAGGAGGCCATCAAAACCGGCTGTGAGGTGCTGCCCCAGACCACGGAGATGAACCCGGTGCTGAAAAAGGCCAACGTGGTGGACGCCGGCGCCAAGGGCTACCTGGTCATTCTGGAGGGCATGCTGGCCGCCCTGCGGGGCGAGCCTCTGCCGGAGATCAGCGAGGACGCTGCGGCAGACAAGGCGGATTTTGCCGCCCTCAGCGCCGAGGAGATCACCTTCACCTTCGACACGGTGTTCATCGTCCGCAAGACCGCAAACAAGCCCCTGGAGGGGCTGCGGGCCTATCTCAGCAGCATCGGCGACAGCCTGGTGATCGGCGAGGACGACGAGGCCTTCAAGGTCCATGTCCATACCGACATCCCCGGCAGCGCCCTGAATGAGGCCCAGAAATACGGCACGCTGGAGCTGGCGAAGATCGAGAACATGCGGACCCAGGCGGAGGACCTTGCCGCTGGGAAGAAGGCCCAGAGCAC
The DNA here is from genome assembly GCA_904398675.1 of uncultured Oscillospiraceae bacterium. GTDB lineage: Bacteria > Bacillota > Clostridia > Oscillospirales > Oscillospiraceae > CAJFPI01. Next base: position 3,763 of record CAJFPI010000192.1, on the reverse strand, counting down.
CGACGACCTGGAGGATGTGGAGCGGGAGCTGGAAAGCGGCGCTCTGTCCGGCCCCGCCGCGCCGGAAAAGCGCTATGGTTTCCTCTCCGTCTGTGCCGGCGAGGGGATCGCCGCCGTATTCCGCGATTTGGGCGTGGACGGCATCGTATCCGGCGGGCAGACCATGAACCCCTCCACGGAGAGCATCCTCAAGGAGATCGAGCGGACCCCCGCCGAGGTGGTCTTTGTGCTGCCCAACAACAAAAACATCATCATGGCCGCCCAGCAGTGCGTGGGCATGACGGAAAAGCAGGTAGTGGTGGTCCCCACCACCACCATCCCCCAGGGCATCACCGCCATGATGAACGTGGAGCTGGAGGCGGAGCCGGAGGAGATCCTCTCCGCTATGACGGAGGCCATCGAGCACGTCTCCACCGCGCAGATCACCTATGCCGCCCGGGACAGCGACTTTGACGGCTCTGTGATCCACGCCGGGGATTATCTGGCCCTCCTCGGCGGCAAGCTCTTCGGAACGGACAAGGATATTGCCGTTCTCCTGCGCCAGCTGGCCCAGGAGGCCCAGAACGAAAACGCAGAGTTTATCACCGTGTTCTACGGCGAGGACGTCAGCGCCGAGGAGGCTGCCCAGGCGGAGGCCATGTTCAGCGAGGTCTGCCCGGAGGCAGAGCTGTCCATGCTGCCCGGCGGCCAGCCTGTCTACTACTATATTGTCAGCATCGAGTAACGAAATGCCCGCCGCGACCCGCGGCGGGCATTTTAAAAATCTGCCTCTGCTGTCTGTGAAAGTATATGACGAAAGGAACGATTCCCATAAAACCCTGGAAACTCTGTCTCCTGGCCCTGGTACCTGGGGTGCTGGGGTGGCTGGGCAACGTGCTGATCGCCCGGGTGATCTTCCTCCCCCTGCCCGCCGCCCTTGTCAACCTGCTGACCTACGCCTCCCTCTACCTCCCCACTGTGGCTGCCGCCGCCTTCTGCCTGTGGCTGGGCCGCCGGTGCGGACGGGAGCAGTATCCGTTCCCCAAATATCTGCTCTGCACCCAGTGGCCCAGCGCGGTGAGCCTCATCCTGTATATCTGGCAGTTCCACTTTGTCTCCGACGAGGCCCGCAGCACCCTGCTGGCGATGCTGGGGCAGGTGGCCGCCGCTCCCATGATGCCCGTCGCCGCACGGCTGACGTGGCTGCCGGACATGGACAATACCTGGGCCCAGGCCGAGAGCCTGCTGGCCAATATTTTCTCTCTGACCCTGCTGGCAGCCCTCTCCATCGCCGGGTACTGGTGGGGCCGGCGGCTCCAGCGGGGAGCCCAGGCCGGGGCGGCATAGCCGGAAAAATGCGGGGGATTGTAGCTTGTCAAAGAACTCCCTTAAACGCACAAATTGTACTGTGCGGGGGGAGCTCGAGGGGGCAAAGCCCGCCTCGAATGGGATCGAATGCCCCGCAAAGTCTTGCCGCGCAAGGCGTGGGGCGAGCGCAGCAAGGACTTGCCCGCAGCTAAAGCCGTGGGCAAGTAACGGCATTTTTCAGGCTGCAAAAAAGTCTGTTAAGGCTTTTTTGACAGCCTGAAATCCCCCGCCGGGCTGTACCCGGCGGGGGATCTCACTATGCCTGCAGGGATTCCATCTCCTGGTTGACCCGCTCCTCACAGGAGCGCATGGCCAGGATCGTCTTCTCCATCAGCTCCTCCAGGGACCAGCCCAGGCGCTCCGCGCCCTGGGAGATCACATCCCGGCTGCACCCGGCGGCAAACTTCTTGTCCTTGAACTTCTTTTTGAGGCTGGAGACCTCCAGATCCATGACGCTCTTGCTGGGGCGCATGCGGACGGCGGCGCCGATCAGGCCGGTGAGCTCGTCGGCGGCGAAGAGGACCTTCTCCATCTGGTGGACCGGCTCCACGTCGGAGCACAGGCCATAGCCGTGGCTGCAGACGGCGTGGATCATCTCCTCGCTGAGCCCGCCCTCCCGCAGCAGCTCCGGGGCCTTTTTGCAGTGCTCCTCCGGCCACCGCTCAAAGTCGATGTCGTGGAGCAGGCCGGCCATGGACCAGAAGGCCCCGTCCTCCCCATAGCCCAGCTCCTGGGCATACCACGCCATCACCCCCTCCAGGGTGAGGGCGTGCTGGATGTGGAAGGGCTCCTTGTTATACTGCCGTAAAAGCGCCAGTGCCTCCTGGCGGGTGATCTTCTCCTGCATAAGCATTCTCCTTTGTGCAAAGTCTCATGTCACTGATTATAGCACGCCCATCCGGCCGGCGCAACCGTCAGCAGATCACGGCGCCCAGGAGATTGACCATGGTCTCCGCGTTCTCCTGATGGGCCCGGCCCAGCCGCTCGAACAGCGCCCGCAGGCAGGGGTCCGGCGCACCCACCGCGGCGCGGAAATAGTTGAGGCTTGTGCACGTCTCCTCATGATAGGCTCCCCGCAGCGTGGGGCAGTAGCCCTGGATCGTCGGCATGGTGATCTGCCGCGTAACCTGAAAGCAGTTTCCGGTAATGAGGTAATACACCGCCCGCAGCCGCCGGACATTGTCCTGGGCATTGGCCAGGATCTGGCGCAGCGCGGCGCCGGCGCGCTGGTTCGGCGCATGGGGGATCAGGCACCGGTAGAACCGGCACAGGGCGATCTCATTTTCTGTAAAGCCGATGATCACGCCGATGGACTGCTGGGCCGCCGTTCCCATGCAGCAGGGATTCTCCTGGGCGCCGGGCAGCGCTGCCATCTCGTCGTTGCCGGGGAGAGGGGTGCCGGGCAGGTCCCCCTCCTCGTTCCGCGCCTCCGGAAAGGTGTTCAGCTCCGGCAGCACCCGCTGCCAGATCCTGTCGTACTGTTGGTAGTCATACCCGTAGTCCGGCGTTTTCTGCTCGCCGCTGGAGTATGTATCCATCCGTTCTGTATCCATAAAAACCACAGCCTCCTTTGCACGACATTCTATGCCGGAAGGGAGGCTGTGGTGTTTCCGCCGCGCCCTATTCGCCGATGACGCCGCCCAGCAGCGCCGCCAGATATTCCGCCGCCTGGCGGTAGCCGTCCAGCCCCTGGCCGGCGATGGTCCTAACGCAGGCGGCGCGGACATAGGACACCTGCCGGAAGTCCTCCCGGCTGGCCACGTCGGAGATGTGGACCTCCACCGCGGGGATGCCCACCGCCTTCAGCGCGTCCAGCAGGGCCACGCTGGTGTGGGTGTAGGCGGCGGGGTTGAGGATGATGCCGTCCACCTGGTCGAAGTAGGCGTTCTGGATGGCCGTCACCAGCTCCCCCTCGCTGTTGGACTGGAAGAACACCGCCTCCGCCCCCAGGGCCTCGCAGGCCGCCCGGGTGCGCTCCACCAAATCGTCATAGGTCTCGTGGCCGTAGATCTCCGGCTCCCGGATGCCCAGCATATTGAGATTGGGCCCGTTGAGAACGAGAAATTTCATATAAGGCTCCCCCTTTCCAAGAATGCGCGGACCACCGCCGCCGCGGTATCCGCCGCCGCGCCGGTGTTGTCCAGGGTGATATCCGCCGCCGCGGCGTAGAAGGGCTCCCGCTCCCGCTCCATCTCCCTCAGGCGCTCCGGCGAGGCGGAGAGGGGCCGCCCCTCCAGGGGCAGCCGCTCCAGGGGGCGGCGCAGGCGGAGGATCCGGCCGTTCTGCCGCAGCAGGGGGAGGTTCCGCCCAAAGAGCACCGCGCCGCCGCCGGTGGCAATCACCACGCCGGACCGCTTGCCCAGGTCCCCCAGCACCTCCGTCTCCAGGGCGCGGAAGGCCGCCTCCCCCTCCTCGG
>CAJFPI010000191.1 GCA_904398675.1 uncultured Oscillospiraceae bacterium | reverse complement strand
GGAGCCGCGGGAAAGTACCGGCATTTTTTGCCGCGCGGCCGCCGCTGCCGGCGTATCACTTCAGTTTCTGCTTGAGCTCGTATAAAAGGCTCATGGCCTCGATGGGCGTCAGCGTATCCGGCTGGCAGCGGCGGAGCTGATCGATGACCTCCGCCTCCCCCAGCGCCGCCATGGACACCTGGTCCGTCTCCCGGGCGGAGGCCGCCATCAGCGGGGCGCGGGTGCTGCCCGCCTCCAGCTCCTCCAGGATCTTCCTGGCCCGGCGGACCACCGTCTCGGGGAGGCCCGCCAGCTTTGCCACCTCGATGCCGTAGCTGCGGTCAGCGCCGCCGGGGATGATCTTCCGGAGGAAAATCTGGTCCTCTCCCCGCTTTTTGATGGCGATGTTGTAGTTGGTGACGCCGGGGATGGTGTTCTCCAGCTCTGTCAGCTCGTGGTAGTGGGTGGCGAAGAGGGTCTTGGCGCCGATCTTCCCGGCGCAGTACTCCAGCACCGAGCGGGCGATGGACATGCCGTCAAAGGTGCTGGTGCCACGGCCGATCTCGTCCAGGATCAGAAGGCTGCGGCTGGTGGCGCTGCGGAGGATCTCGCTGACCTCGTTCATCTCCACCATAAAGGTGCTCTGCCCCGCGGTGAGATCGTCGCTGGCCCCCACCCGGGTGAAGATGCGGTCCACAATGCCGATATGGGCGGACCGGGCGGGGACAAAGGCCCCGATCTGGGCCATGAGGGTGATGAGGGCCACCTGACGCATGTAGGTGGACTTTCCCGCCATGTTGGGGCCGGTGATGATGGCCACCCGGTTCTCCTTTGCCCCCATATAGGTGTCGTTGGGGACAAACATGCCCCCCTTGAGCATCCGCTCCACCACCGGGTGGCGGCCGTCGTAGATCTCGATGACATCGCTGTCGTCCACATCAGGGCAGCAGTAGTTCTGTTTCACCGCCACCTCCCCAAGGGAGCACAGCGCGTCCACCTCCGCCACCGCCGCCGCCGTGCGCTGCACCCGCTCGGTCTCCCCGGCGATCCTCTCGCAGACCTCCCGGAACCGCTCGTACTCCAGGGCCGCCAGGCGGTCCTTGGCGGTGAGCACCGTGTGCTCCAGGTCCTTGAGCTCCTGGGTGATGTACCGCTCGCAGTTGGCCAAGGTCTGCTTGCGGACGTAGTCCGCCGGCACCTGGTCATAAAAGGACTTGCTGACCTCGATGTAGTAGCCGAAGACCTTGTTGTAGCCCACCTTCAGCGTGCGGATGCCGGTGCGCTCCTTCTCCCGGGCCTCCACCTGGGCGATCACCGACGTGCCGCCGCTCTGGATCTCCCGCAGGCGGTCCACCTCCTGGTCATACCCGTCCCGGATAAAGCCCCCCTCCCGCACGGAGAAGGGAGGCTCGTCCACAATGGCCTGGGAGAGCAGCCGCTCCAGATCCTCCAGGCCGTCCAGCCGTCCCTGGAGCTCCTGGAGCAGAGGGGCGGAAAATTTCCGCAGCGCCGCCTTCACCTCCGGCAGCCTTCTGGCCGCCGCCCGCAGGGCGCTGAGATCCCGCCCGCCGGCGGTGCCGTAGACGATGCGGCCCAAAAGCCGCTCCATGTCGCCGATGCCGGTGAGGGCCAGGATCAGCTCCTCCCGGTCCACGGTGCTGCCCACCAGGGCCGCCACCGCGCCGCTGCGGCGGCGGATGGCCGCCACGTCCAGCAGCGGCCGCTCCAGCCAGGAGCGGAGGAGGCGGCCTCCCATGGCGGTCTTGGTCCGGTCCAGCACCCACAGAAGGGTGCCCCGCTTTTCTTTGTTGCGCAGCGTCTCCGTCAGCTCCAGGTTCCGCCGGGCGGTGAGGTCCAGCTCCATAAACCGGCCCTCTCTGTAGTAGTCCAGCTCCCGGATGTAGCTGAGGTCCGTCTTCTGGGTGTCGTAGAGGTAGTGGAGCAGGCCCCCCAGGGCCAAAAGCGCCCCGGCGTTGTCCGCCGGCAGGGCCTCCCGGGCCTCCCGGCCGAACTGCCGGTCCACCGCCCGCTCCGCCGTCTCCTGGAGAAAGCAGCGGTCCGGCATCTTCTCCACCCGGCAGTGGAGCCGGGTGCGGAGGGTGTCCATGAGCCCCCCGTCCTCCCAGGCGCCGCCGTTGACCACCGCCTCGGCGGGGGCAAAGCGGCCCAGCTCGTTGGTGAGATGCTCCAGCCGGTCCCTGCCGGAAAAGGCGGTGGCGTGGGTGCGGCCGGTGGTGATGTCGCAGAAACAGACCCCGGCCACCCGGCCGTCCAGAAAGATGCCGGCGATGAAGTTGCTGCGGCCGTCCTCCAGGGAGGCGGCGTCGGTGACGGTACCGGGGGTCACCACCCGCACCACGTCCCGCCGCACCATGCCCTTGGTGGTGGCCGGGTCCTCCATCTGCTCGCAGATGGCCACCTTGTACCCCTTGGCGATGAGCCGGGCCACATAGGC
>CAJFPI010000190.1 GCA_904398675.1 uncultured Oscillospiraceae bacterium | reverse complement strand
TTGTCCCGGTCGGAGCGGCCGAAGTAGGTCTCCATGGCGTGGCTCAGGGTGTCAAAGGCGCCGGAGAGCACCTGCATCCGGGGCAGGGACATGGTGTACTCCGGGTCCAGAACGGCAAACCGGGGCGCGGCGGCAAACATGCCGCCCTTGATCTTGGCCGCCTCGTTGGTGATGACCGCCCCGCCGTTCATCTCGGCCCCGGTGCCCGAGGCGGTGACCACTGCCCCCAGGGGGATGGGGACCCCGGAGGGCGCCTTGTGCTGGACCATCTCCAGGTCCCACAGGTCCTCGTCGGTGACCGCCTGGGCGCAGACGATCTTACAGCAGTCGATGACACTGCCGCCGCCCACGGCCAGCACCAGATCAATCCCGTTCTCCCGGGCCAGTCCGGCGCCCTCCTGTACCTTTGCGAAAGTGGGGTTGGACATGATCCCGGTAAACTCCGTAACCCTCTTGCCGGACGCCTTCAGGATAGCGGTCAGCTCCTCATAGATGCCGTTGCGCTTGATAGATCCGCCTCCATAGGCCAGCAGCACATTGGGGCCGTAGGCAGACAAGATCCCAGGCAGATGCGTCTTGGCGGCCTCTTTGCCGAAATAGACTTTTGTGGGGTATTCGTAAACAAAATTCTCCATGAAAAAACGCTCCTTTCAGCGAATAAAGTTGGTATATTGAAACGGCTCCCGGGCGGGAAGATCCAGTCCGTGGGCCAGAGCGGACTCCTTGCATTTCAGAAAGAATGCCATATTTCGGCCCAGGATGCGCATGGTCTGCATTCCCTCCCGATCCTGCCGCACCTCCTCAGGCGTAGTGCCGTGGACCATGTTCCAGTAGCGCGAGGTGATGATAGGCATCTGCATCAGGCCGAAATACTTATTGAGCTGATCCCAGGCGGCAGTGGTGCCTGCCCGCCGGGCGGAGATCACCGCCGCAGCAGGTTTCAGGCAGAACCGCCTGCCTCCGCCGTTCAGGTCAGCATAGAAGGCCCGGTCAAGGAATGAGGTGATGGCGCCGGAGGCCGCTCCCCAATGGACTGGGGAGCCGAATACAAAGCCGTCATAATCTCCTGCAATCTCCAGGAAGTCGTTGACGGCATCCTGAAACACACACCGATTCTGTTCGGTGCACCTGTGGCAGGCGATACAGCCGGACAGGGGACGGTTGCCGATCCAAACCACGTCCGTATCCACACCGCAGGCATTCAATGCGTCCCCCACCTCACACAGAGCGCTGTAGGTACACCCCTCCCGGTGGGGGCTGCCATTGACGAGAAGTACTTTCATGCCGGTCAGCTCTCCATGCTGGGCCGCACGCCCAGATCAGAGACATCCACATTGTCCGGCTGGGAGACGGCGTACAGCACCGCGTCAGCGATGACTTCAGGCTCCAGCCCCACGTTCTTGTAAAATTCCTCTACCATTGCTTTGGTCTTTGACGGTGCGATGGTGTTCAGCAGCTCCGTTCGGATAGCGCCGGGATAGATGATTGTCGTGCGGATGTGGGTGCCCTCCTGGATAGACTCCATGCGGAAGGCATCCAGCATGGCCCGGACGAAGTGCTTGGTGCCGCAGTACACCGCATTGCCGGGAACGGACCTGGTTCCTGTCATGGAGGAGGTCACAACAATGTGCCCCTGTTTCTGGGCGGTAAATTCCGGCAGCACCGCCGCCATGGCATTGAGCACACCTTTGACGTTGACGTCAATCATAGCCATCCAGTCGGATACCTTCAATTCGGACATACTGCTGCCAGGCATGATGCCCGCGTTAGCGAACAGCACGTCCACCCGGCCGAACCGCTCCTTGGCCAGGGAGACCAGAGCCCGCATATCGCCCAGGCTGCACACATCAGAGGCCAGCCAGGCAGCGTTCTCCCCGATCTCGGCAGCAAGCGCTTTCAGCCGGTCCTCCCGCCGGGCGCTGAGGACCACCCTGGCCCCGTGACCGGCCAGGGCCCGGGCCGTCTCCCGTCCGATGCCGGAGGATGCGCCAGTGATCAATACGACCTTGCCTTCTATATTTTTCATATAAAACTGCCTTCTTTTCCTCTAAAATGTCATGCCAGGTCCAGGCGCTCCACCCAGGCCGCCACATCCTCCCGGGCGGCGCCGGAGCGGAACCGCTCTCCCTCCAGCCAGGTGCCAGTGCCGGCCAGCTGAGCAAGCCGCCGGCCGCTCTCCCCCAGGCCGGAGCTGGAGGAGGTGCAGAAGGGGATCACCGTCTTGCCGGTGAAGTCGTTTGCTGTCACAAAGCCCTCCACCGGCCAGGCGGCGTCATACCACCAGATGGGATACCCCACAAAGACCACGTCATAGTCCGCCCAGTTCTCCGGGGTGCAGGCAGCCAGCTCCGTATCCCGGGCCTCCGGGTTTTCGTACTCATAGACCACCCGGCTGTTCTCATCGGTCCAGTTCAGGTCATCGGAGGTGTAGGGATCGGCAGGCGTAATCTCAAACAGGTCGCCGCCGGTGGTTTCCGCGATGGCATTGGCCACACGCTCCGTGTTGCCGGTGGCGGAGAAGTAGGCCACCAGAACGCGGCTGCTGTCCTGCGGCTGCTCCGGTTCCTGTGGCGCGGCCATGGTCAGGTAGTTGTGCAGGATAACGGCCGCCTGGGCGCGGGTAGCGCTGCTCCGGGGCAGGAAACGGTTCTCACCCACGCCATTTACAATGCCGCCGGCCCTTGCCCAGTCCACAGCCTGGGCTGCGTAATCGGAAATATCGTCCTCATCGGCAAAGTCCGTACCGGTCCCCGCTGCCGGGCTGCCTGCATAGCGCCACAGGATGGCGGAAATCTGCTCCCGGCTCACCGAGTCGCCGGGGCCGAAACGGCCATCGCCATAGCCGCCTGTCAAACCCTCCACAGTGGCCCAGGCCACCGCGTCGCTGTACCATGCTTCTGCCGGTACGTCTGTGTATTCCGGCTGCATCGGCACTGCCGGACTCCCCGCCGCCCGGTACAGGGTCTGGGCCAGCATGGCCCGGGTCATGATGCCGTCCGGGGCAAAGGCAGTTGCGGTCACACCGTTCATCAGCCCGTTGTCCCGCACATAGGCCGCCGCGTCTGCGTACCAGGCATCTGCGGCCACATCGGAAAAGCCGGTGTCCTCCACCGCAGCAAGGGCGGTGATGTGCAGACAGCATGCCAAAACCACAGCCGCGAGAACGGCCCCGATCCGTTTCAGATTATGCATCGCTCCATGCCTCCTTGTGTTTTATACATGTCGGGTCAATCCAGCCAGCATCTCCACCACGGCTGGATCCCGATGGTCAAAGAAGGAGCTGGTTTCGGTATCCAGGGCGGCGATGGCGGCCATATCCTGGTCGGACAGGGTGAAGTCGAACACGTCGAGGTTCTGTTCCATCCGCTCCCGCTTTGTGCTCTTGGGGATGCACGCGATCCCCCGCTGGAGCTGCCAGCGCAGCACCACCTGGGCCACGCTCCTGCCGTACTTTGCCCCGATGGCCGTCAACGTCTCATTGTGGAACAGGTCGTTGTGTCCCTCGGCGAAGGGGGCCCAGCTCTGCATCTGGACGCCCTTGGACTTCATATAGTCCTGGGCCCTTTCCTGCTGGAAGAATACATTGCACTCCACCTGGTTGACGGCGGGAGGCATGTCGTTGAAGGCGATGAGGTCGGCCAGCCGGTCGGGATAAAAGCTGCACACGCCGATTGCACGAATCTTTCCCTCACGGCACAGCTCGGTCATAGCCCGCCAGGCTCCGTAGTAGTCGTTCAGGGGCTGGTGGATCAGGTACAGGTCCAGGTAGTCCAGGCCCAGCCGCTCCATGGAGGCCGCAAACCCCCGTTTGGCCCCCTCATAGCTGGTATCCGAGATCCACAGCTTGGTGGTGACAAACAGCTCCTCCCGGGCCACGCCGCACTCCCGCACCGCCTTGCCCACGGCCTCCTCGTTTCCGTAGGAGGCGGCGGTGTCGATGAGGCGGTAGCCCACG
>CAJFPI010000189.1 GCA_904398675.1 uncultured Oscillospiraceae bacterium | reverse complement strand
CTTATAAAGCTATCGGACCGGTTTGTGAACGCCGACGATATGAAGATAACGGATCTTTTGGAAAGTATATGTGCTCAGGGGGCGGTTGTCACTGTCATAGCTGTGAGCAGCCACTAAAATTTCAGACGGCGAACGGGGGCGGTCAGCCGCAACAACCACCGGAGTGTGGCTGAAAGTCACACCATCAAAGGACAGCTGCACCAGATCCCCAGGCATCATATCCATAATCCGGGCGTCTACTGCCGCCGGCCCCACCGACGTCCCCTGCCGTGTCAAAAAATTATAGAGATACTCCACCCCTGTCCAGGCGGGCGCTTTGTTGTTGGCATTAATATAGTACCATCCAAAATCCGGCGTAAAATTCATCACGCCGCTGCCGGCATACAGGCACTGGGAGGCAAAGTTGGTGCAGTCTCCCCCAATGTCCTCGTAGTCATAAAAAATGGGGTTGCGGCTGTAGGCCCAGCGGTGGGCGTAGTCCACCGCCGCCTGGCGCATATAGGGCTTTAACATAATGGGCATGGAAAAACCTCCGCTCGTTTCGCTATATATCATGGTATGCAGGGAAACGGCGCTTGTGTTCCTGCCCTTTTCGCGCTATACTGTAGGAAAAGGATGGGGCCTGATGAAAGCAGGTCCTGTTTGGTCAGAGAGAAAATCGGAGCTGTCCCCTCCCCTTTCGCGTCTTTGATGCCCTGAGCGGGACTGGCGAAAGGAGAAATTTGTCATGGGATCCACATCGAACACCGTCATGGCAGGCGGCCAAATTATTTTGCTCACAGGTGTATCCTCCGGTTTTGGACGGGCTGCCGCGCTGGCGCTGGCTGCAGACGGCCATCGGGTCTACGGTGTGAGCCGCCGGACATTGGCAGACAGCGCTTTGGAGCGTGCGCTGGCGGGCTATATCAGAGGTGACCTTTGCAATAAGGAGACGGCCCGGCAGGCTGTGCAGACCGTTTTATCCTGTGAGGGCCGGGTGGACGTCCTGATCAACGACGCAGGCACAGGAATCGGCGGCGCCCTGGAGGATACGGACGATGAGGCGCTCCGTCAGCTGATGGAGCTGAATTTCTTTGCCATGACGCGGATGTGCCGGGCGGTGCTGCCGTCTATGCGGCAGCGGGGATCCGGAAAGATCATCAATATCAGTTCCCTCGGCGGGCTGGCAGGTCTCCCCTTTCAAGGGGCTTACAGCGCCTCCAAATATGCGGTGGAGGGTTACAGCGAGGCGCTGCGCAGCGAGGTCCTTCCCTTTGGAATTTCTGTTGCGCTTGTGGAGCCCGGAGATTTCCAGACGAAGTTCACATCCAGCCGGCAGATCGTAGGTGCCGATTCTCCCTACGCGGTATACGGACAGCGGGCGCTGCAGCGGATCGAGAAGGACGAATCCTCCGGAAAATCGCCGGAGGTGCTGGCAAAGCTGCTGTGCAGCCTCGTGTCCCGCCGCCGGCTTAAGGCGCGGTACGGCGCCGGAGAGCTGAGCCAGCGCCTGCTGATCAAAAGCCGTTTTTTAATGGGGGACCGTCTGTTCCTCCGGCTTCTGCGCTGGTACTATATGGGGATCTGATCCGATCCACCTCTCCAAAGTTGAGCGTGAGCTCCATAAAAGTCTGCAGTGCGGATGAGAGGTATTTTTTTCGATGGTACACCAAATCAAAGGTGCGTTCACTGTGAAAGCCGCCGATAGTACATGCCGACAGCGCTCCGCTCTCCAGCTCCCTTGTTATCAGCCGCCTTCCGATCACGGTGACACCATGTCCGTCGATCACCGCGAGCTTTATGGCCTCAGTGGAGCAGCTGGTCCAATGCACGGTATAGGGAATCTTTTGTTCAATGAGCGCATGCTCCAGCTGCTCCCGTGTGCCGCTCCCCTTTTCCCGCAGGATCAGGGGATACTTCTGCAGCTCCTGCAACGGTACGCTGCCGCGGCCCTGCAGCGGGTGCCCCCGGCCAAAGGCCAGCACCAGCTGGTCGGATACAGCAGGCTGTACAACCAGTTCCGGCGATGTCACCTCTCCTTCTACTATGGCGATGTCCAGTTCATTTTTTAGCAGCAGTGACTCCAGCTCCCGGGTATTTGCGATGGTAATTTCCGACTGTAGGTGCGGACAGCGTCTCTCCAGCCCTAAAAGCAGCCGGCTCATGATGCTCCCGCCAATGGTCAGTGTGGCGCCGATCCGCAGGCTTTTTTTCTGGGACGCCTCACGCAGGAAGACCTCTATGGCCCGATACTGCGACAAAAGCCCCTCTGCATATGTCAGCAGGGCCTCCCCCGTCGGCGTCAGGTAGAGAGAGCGTCCAAGCCGGTCAAAGAGCGTGACGCCGTGGGATCGCTCCAGCTCTGCGATAACCTGGCTGACAGAGGACTGGGTGATATAGAGTTCCTTTGCCGCCTGGCTCATTTTGCCGCACTTGGCTGTAGCCACAAAGATCTCAAGCTCCCGGATGGTCAAAGGGGTACCTCCTCCCTATCTATTAGGATTAACTTATCAAATCTATGATTATTCTAATATTTTACAAATAGAAAAGCAAGTGTTACAATCATCAGTACAAGCGAACCAGCGTTGTATGCTATGGATGTATGGAGAATGCAGCAGGAGGTATTGAAAAATGACAAACTTGACGGCAGAAGAAGTGAAAGCCCTGAAGGGCAGAGGATTCCTGCGGAACAAGGGGACGGACTGTTTTTCCGCAAGAATTATTACAAAAAACGGCGTTTTGACTACCCGGCAGGCGGCTGTACTGGCCCAGGCGGCCGAACAGTTTGGTGATGGGAAACTTGCATTGACAACCCGGTTGACGGTAGAACTGACAGGGATCCCCTACGAAAAAATAGAAGCGTTCTGTGATTTTATCGGCAAGGAGGGCATGACACCCGGCGGGACAGGCCCCCGAGTCCGCCCGGTGGTAGCCTGCAAGGGGACAGTCTGCGTCCACGGCCTGTACGACACCCAGGCGTTTGCCGAGGAGATCCATGACGCCTACTATGTGGGCTGGTATGACGTGAAACTCCCCCATAAATTCAAGATCGCCGTAGGCGGCTGCCCCAACAATTGCGTCAAGCCCAGCCTGAACGACTTTGGGATTGTGGGCCAGCGTGTTCCCCTCTTTGACGCCGACGGCTGCAAGGGCTGTGGCAAATGCCCTCCCCAGAACGTCTGCCCGGTAAAAGCCATGCACCGGGAGGGAGACAGCGTGATTCTGGACGAGGCGCGCTGCGTCAACTGCGGTAAATGCATCGGCGCGTGTAATTTCGGCTGCATTACAGAAAAAGCCAGCGGATTCCATGTTTATATCGGCGGGAAATGGGGCAAATCTTCCCGGGCGGGCACACTGGTACCCGGTATTTTCTCCAAGGAGGAGGTCTTCTCCATGATCGAGAAGGCGATTCTCTTCTACCGGGAGCAGGGCTTTGTCGGCGAGCGCTTTGGCGATATGATTGACCGGCTTGGAGAGGCGGCTGTGATCCAGGCGTTGCTGTCTGATGACATTCTTTCCAGAAAGCAGGCCATTTTGGATGCAGCACTGCACACTGCAGAGGCATAAGCCCTTGATTCCGACTGCATATGAAAAAGTATCGGCGAAAAATCGCCGATACTTTTTCGCTTTCTGATAGTGCAATTAATGGGAAGATGTTGTATAATAATTTCGTTATGCTGCGGCGGAAGGTTCCGGCCCGCCGCCGACGGCCGGAAAACAGCCGTATAATGGAGGTATTTATGAGTAAAACTTATATTCCAGAGGGTTACCGCTCCCCTCTCAATGTCTACGATATGCAGTGTGCCATTGAGTTTATCAAGGGGAATTTCCAAGACAATCTGAAACGAGCGCTGAATCTCCGCCGCGTATCCGCTCCCCTCTTCGTTCGGCAGGATACCGGATTGAATGATGACCTCAATGGGGTGGAGAGGGCGGTCTCCTTTGATATTCCCGGCGCAGATGGATGCATCGGTGTAGTGGTCCACTCTCTGGCCAAATGGAAACGTCTGGCTCTCAAGCAGTATGAGTTTTTCCCCGGCAATGGACTCTATACCGACATGAACGCCATCCGACGGGATGAGGCTCTGGACAATATCCATTCTGTCTATGTGGATCAGTGGGACTGGGAAAAGGTCATTACCCGTGAGGATCGGAATGTGGAGTATCTCAAGCAGACGGTCCGCTCTATTGTTGGCGCTGTCTGCGACACCTGCGACGCTCTCCGCCGGGCATTTCCCCAGCTCCATATCAAGCTGGAGCGTGATGTCACCTTCCTGACCACCCAGGAGCTGGAGGATATGTACCCCGATCTCACTCCCTCTCAGCGGGAGACGGAATTTCTGAAAAACCATAAAACGGTCTTTTTAATGCAGATCGGCGGCAAACTGAAAAGCGGCAAGCCCCACGACGGCCGCGCACCGGATTATGACGACTGGACACTGAACGGAGACATCCTCATGTGGAACGATGTGCTGGGCCGCGCTTTTGAGATCTCCTCCATGGGTATCCGTGTGGATGCAGAGGCTCTGGACCGTCAGCTGCGCCTGGCCGGAAAAGACGAGCGGCGGAATCTCCCCTTCCATAAGATGCTGCTGAACAATGAGCTGCCATTGACCATGGGCGGCGGCATCGGTCAGAGCCGCCTCTGCATGCTGATGATCGGCGCAGCCCACATCGGCGAGGTCCAGGTCAGCCTTTGGGATCAGGAAACACTGGATGCCTGCAAAGCTGCAGGGATCCATATCCTGTAATATAAGGCCCGCAGGGAATTGATCCATCTGCGGAGGAACGGGAGGTTGTAGCAATCATGGAACAGAAGAGATTGGGGAATTTAGAGCCAAAGAAGGTCTTTTCCTTTTTTGAGGAGATGTGCGCCATTCCCCACGGATCCGGCAATACCAAGGCAATCAGTGATTACTGCATGGCATTTGCCGAGCGCAGGGGGCTGCGTGCCAGGCAGGATGATAAGGACAACGTAATTATCTGGAAGGCAGGATCTGCCGGCTATGAAAATCACCCGGCCGTCATTGTACAGGGCCATCTGGATATGGTCTGTGCCAAGGAGAAGGACTGCCCCATCGATATGGAGACGGAGGGGCTCTCCCTTGTGGTGCAGGACGGTTTTGTCTCCGCCAAAGGGACCACGCTGGGAGGAGACGACGGCATTGCCGTTGCCATGGCTCTGGCGATTCTGGACGACGACACCATCCCCCACCCCCCGCTGGAGGCTGTGTTCACTTCCGATGAAGAGATCGGCCTTCTGGGGGCCTCTGCCCTGGACTGCTCTGATCTGCAGGGGCGGATGCTGCTGAACATTGACTCTGAGGAGGAGGGGCATTTGACAGTGGGCTGTGCCGGCGGTTCCCGCTGTGATATGACGGCTCAGCTGGCCGGCGGGCACGGCTGCGGCGCTGTATGCACATTGGAGCTTTCCGGATTTGCCGGCGGCCACTCCGGCATTGAAATCGACAAGGGACGGGCCAACACCAATAAGCTGATGGGCGAGCTCCTGCTGTGCCTGGCGGAGGAATTTCCTGTCCAGCTCATGCAGCTCTCCGGCGGAAAATTTGACAATGCCATCCCCAACCACACCACGGCCACCCTTTTGGTGGATGCCGGCAGTGTAGAGGCAGTGAAAGCGCGGGCGGAAAAATGGTGGCAAGAGACAAGCGTACACTATGCGCAGAGCGACGCCAACGGCACTCTGACAGCAGCGCCGGGCGGGGAGCTGTGCGGCAGCGCGCTGACACCTGAGGATACCCGCCGGATGGCCGAGTGGATCACTAAAATCCCCAACGGTGTCCGCGCCATGTCAAAAGACATGCCGGAGCTGGTGGAGACCTCCTCCAATCTGGGGATTTTAAAGCTCTCCGGCAGCGAATTTCGCGTGACTGTTTCCGTGCGCAGCAGCCTCAACCATGTCTGGAAGGAGCAGATGGAAGAACTGCATGCTCTCGCGTCTCAGTACGGCGCTGAATTTTATGCCTATGGCGACTATCCCGCATGGGAATACAGGAAGGAATCCATCCTGCGCCCGCTGATGGCTGAAGTTTATCAGGAGCTGTATGGGAAACAGCCTTCTATTGCTATGACCCATGGCGGACTGGAGTGCGGTATTTTCAGCGACAAGCTGCCGGGGCTGGACTGTGTCTCCTTTGGGCCGGACCTCTTCGCAGTCCACACCCCACAGGAGCGTCTCTCTATCGCCTCAGTTGAGCGGACCTGGCGATACCTTCTGGAGATTCTCCGCCGCTTGTAAAGAGAAAGAAACTGTCCCGCAAGCAAAACAAGAGGGAGAATGCAGGAAATGCATTCTCCCTCTTTTAATACTACAAATCCCGCTTTACCACAGGGAACCATACCTCAAAGACGGCGTCGGCGGGATCCGGGCGGTAGTAAACCTCAATATCCGGTGCGTCGGCATATTCATAGCCAGACCCCGGGAGCCATTCTGTCACCACTCGTCGCTCCAGCTGCTGGATCGCCTGCGGGCATGGACCCGAGCCGGAGAAAACCGCCCAGGTGCAGGCGGGGATCCAGACCTCCTCCAGTTCCTTCCCGGCCGCCTGACTGCTGAACACGGCGATATAGTAGCGCCACTGTTCCCCCTCCTCACAAGCACTGATGCCCAGCACTCCTTTGGGCTTTCCATCCATCAGTTCCAGCAGCTGAGGCAGCCGCTGCGCCGCTTTCTCCCAGAGCCTTGGGGCGATTTGGAAATTCTCCTCGATCCCCTGCCCCAGCCATGCGCCAAAGCCCAGCACTCGGAATGCGGGCAGCTGTTGGAGGCGGTAAGACAGGTCTGTTCCGCCGGAGAGCGTCACGTGGAATCGAATCGGCGGATAAGCTCGCAGAGACTCTCCTCCAGCCCGGGCGCGGGAGGGCGGGAGCCCGTGAAAGGCCTGAAAGGCACGGTTGAAGGCAGTGGGCGAGCCATAGCCATAGCGCAGGGCCACATTCAGGATCTTCTCCCCCTGGGAAAGGTCCTCCGCAGCCAGGCTCATCCGCCGCCTGCGGATATACTCAGACAGCGGGATACCTGCAAGATAGGTAAACATCCGCTGAAAATGACAAGTGGAGCAGCCTGCCATTCTGGCAGCGTCCTCATACCGCACAGCCTCACAGAGATGCGCCTCGATATAGTCCATTGCCGTATTGAGCTGTTCGACCCAATCCATGTTTCTTGTCTCCTCTCTGCCGGGCCAGCCCCGGCTGTACAGAAACTTCTGCTCTGATAACAGGATACTATGTCGGGAGGCATTTGTCCTCTCGTTTTCTGCGCAGGAAAAGAGAGGACAAGACAGATGCTTGGGGATGTATCTTTCAAATTGCATGCTGTATGCGGAAAGCCCGGCGGGGACAGTCCCTGCCGGGCTTTTTCATTTGATGCCTTTCCGCTCCTCCCAGGCTTTCACGCTTTTCAGCTCCTCAAAGAGCCGCAGGTAACTCTTATGGCGGCTCTCGGGAATAATCCCGTCCCGCACCGCCTGGCGGACGGCACAGCCCTTCTCCTTGGTATGGGTACAGCCCACAAAGCGGCACTGGCCGAGAAAGGGGCGAAACTCCGGGAACGTCTCAGGCAGATGCTCCTTCAGCTCCAGGTTCAGTTCCTCCGTGTCAAAGGAGCTGAATCCCGGCGTATCGATTACCAGGGCATCACCGCCAAGGGGGAAGATCTCCACATGGCGGGTGGTGTGCCGTCCCCGTCCCAGCTTTTCGCTGACCTCCCCGGTCGAGAGGGAGATAGACGGCTCCAGCATATTGATGATGCTGGACTTGCCCACGCCGGAGTTCCCGGTAAAGGCAGACAGCTTATGGGACAGCAGCGGCAGCAGCGCCTCTATCCCCTCTCCGGTCTCCGCACTGACGCAGATGGTCCGCATTCCGGCCTGATGGTAAATCGCCTGGAGGGACTCAGCAGGGTCCAGATCACACTTGTTGATCACCAGCAGCGTATCGCACCCCTTCAGCGCGGCGATGGCGGAAATGCGGTCAATCAGGAAAGGATCTGTTTGAGGGATGGCCTGGGATGCGATGATGACCAGCTGGTCGATATTCGCCACCGCCGGGCGGGTGAAGGCGTTCTTCCGCTCTTCAATCTCCCAGACCATGCCCTCCCCGTTCTCTGTTTTTCGAACCTCTGCCCAGTCTCCCACCAGCGGAGAGAGGCCGTCCTTACGGAATTTCCCTCTGGCCCGGCAGCGGATCTGCTCCTGCTCGATCTGAACATAGTAGAATCCGCTGAGTGCCTTGACAATTCGTCCCTTACACATCCGGCTCACCTGGCTCATCCGGCAGGGATACGGGATTACTGTCCTCCCCTTCCCCGGTGGTCGGCGTCTCCTCGTCAGGCGGCTCCACCGGCGTCTCCTCCTCCGGCGGACCGATGCTGACTGTAAGCGTCACGGAAGAGCCTGGTGTGACGCTGGTCCCAATCGGAACGCTTTGATCCACAATATAGCCGGCCTGAACCGTGTCGCTCTCCACTTCAATAAAGGTTCCCACCAGCCCCAGCTCCTCCAGATTTTTCTCAGCGTCCTCCCGGCTCATGTTAAGGAAGTTGATCATGGTGACCGGCTGGGGCCCCTTGCTGCAGGTGAGCGTAATGGTGTCTCCCTCATAGATGGTCTCCCCTACCGCCGGATCAGTGGAGATCACTATCCCGGACGCAACTGTGGAGGAGTAGACGTCCTCAGCATATGTGACATTCAAATTGAGATCCATCTGCTGCAGGACCAGCCGGGCAGCAACCCGCTCATAACCTGCAAGATTCGGCATCTCATCGCTGGGGATCCCGTCGCTCACCGTCACCTCGATCACAAGGTCTGTCTTCTTCATCCGCCCGCCGGCGGGATCCTGCTCCATGATCTCGTTGGCGTCGTATTCATCACTGTTGCGGGTGGCCACCACCCGGATCTCAAAAATCCCCTCCACACGGGGATCTGCCTCAGCTTCAGCCACTGTCATCCCCAGCAGGTTCGGCACCTCATACTCCGTCACCGTACTGCCTGTAAAGCTGTTGAGGATCACTGTGTACAGCCCCCAGATAATCATGACGCTGGCCGCGATGGCGGCGACAATCAGCACCGCTTTCTTCCAAGGCGGCATTGCGTCCCGCCCGGCGCGGGCATCATGATTTGCCATCTTGTGAATCTCCTTGGCATTGATAAACTGGGTGGGTTCGTCCAGCTCCGCCTCGCCCCGCAGATCCTCCAGATCATAGGCAAAATCGATCTCCGGGTTCTTCCGGAACTCCTCCAGGTCATGCACCATCTCGTCGGCGCTTGCATAGCGGTTGCTGATTTGGGGCGCCATGGCCTTCAGGCAGATCTTCTCCAGCGCGGGCGGGATATCCGGATTGATCTCCCGGGGATTCAGCGGCACGGCGCTGAAGTGCTGGATGGCGATGGAGACCGGGCTGTCCCCCTCAAAGGGCAGGCGGCTGGTAAGCATCTCGTAGAGGACGACACCGGCAGAGTAGATATCCGATCGTGCGTCCGCCCGCTCCCCCTTCGCCTGTTCCGGGGAGATATAATGGACGGATCCCAGCGCCTCCCGCCCGGCCAGGGTCTGGCCGTTTTGCGCAGAGAGGCAGGCGATGCCGAAATCGGCTACCTTCACGCTGCCGTCCCGGAGGATCATGATGTTGTGGGGCTTGATGTCACGGTGGATAATGCCGCGGCTGTGGGCGTGGCTGAGCCCCTTCATGATCTGGGTGATAAAGTGCAGGGACTCCCGCCAGTTCAGCTGTCCCCGGCGCTCCATATACTGCTTGAGGGTGATCCCATCGATCAGCTCCATCACAATATACTCCAGGTCTCCGCCCTTGGACACGTCGTAGACCGAGACGATATTGGGGTGGGACAGCATGGCTACAGCCTGGGACTCGTCGTGGAACCGGCGGCGGAAGTCCGCATCGTCCGCCAGCTCCGGTTTCAGCACCTTGATCGCTACCAGGCGATTGAGTCGGTGGCACCTGGCCTTGAACACAACGGCCATGCCGCCCTGTCCAATGATCTCCAGGATCTCGTAGCGATTGTCCAGCATTTTGCCTATGTATCGCTCCATGACAGTGCCTCCTTCCCTCATCTTTTTTGCAGCAGGACAGCCGTCACATTGTCCGCCGCACCGTTTTGCTTGGAGATCTCCAGCAGCCGTTCCAGGCACTGCTCCCGATCCTCGCTGCGATAGATTTCTTCATGCATTTCCTGATCTGTTACGGTGGAAACCAAGCCGTCCGTACAGAGAAGAATGAAATCTCCCAGCGCCATGGGGACGATATAGCCGTCGCACAGCGCCACCGGCTCCGGTCCCAGCGCCCGGGTGATATAGTTGCGCTTGGGATGCGTCCGCGCCTCCTCGGCGGTGATGTCCCCCCGGTCTACCAGCGTCTCCACCAGGGAGTGGTCCTTGCTGATCCGGCGGATCCCCCCCGGTGTAATATGGTAAGCCCGGCTGTCCCCTACATTGGTGACCACCACGCCCTCTTCATAGCTGACGGCAGCTACCAGCGTGGTTCCCATGCCCCGGTAGGTAGCATTGTCGGCTACTGCATCACGGATCGCCGCATTCGCCGCCTTGGCCGCCGCAGCGGACAGGTCTCTGATCTCCTCCGGCTCCATCTCTGGCGCCAGCGTCTCCTTGACGATCTGCAGGAATGTATCTACCGCGATGCGGCTGGCCAGCGCGCCGCCCTGCGCGCCCCCCATTCCGTCGCAGACCACACAGATGGCCTGCTGGGTGGAGGGGTCCACGTTGACGCCATATGCGTCCTGATTGTCCCGGCGCACCAGGCCGATATCAGTCATTGCCCATGTTTGGATCATCGTAACCTCCCAATGCGTTTCCCGCACAACTGAGGGAATTTCTTTCTCTGCTTATCATTTCACCCTTCTTCCGCCGCCATGGCGCGCCGCCGCAGCTGACCGCAGGAGGCGTCGATATCTCCGCCGAGGCTGCGGCGGACCGTAACGGTAATCCCGTGGCTCTCCAGCCGCTTTTGGAAAGCACGGATCCGCCGGCTGGGATGGAAGGGGCTTTCCCGCACCTCGTTGAGGGGGATCAAATTCACATGGGCCGGCATGCCGCGCACCTTTCTGGCAATCAGATCTGCCTGCGCGTCGCTGTCGTTGACGCCGTCGATCATGGCGTATTCAAAGGAAATGCGCCGGCCGGTCCTGGCAAAATACTGGTGGCAGGCATCAAACAGCGTATCCACATCATAGGCCCGGTTCACCGGCATGATGCGGTTCCTGGTCTCATTGTCCGGCGCATGGAGGGAGACGGACAGCGTCAGCTGCAGCTGCAGCTGCCCCAGCCGCTGAATACCTGGAACCACGCCGCAGGTGGACAAGGAGATATGCCGCATGCCGATGTTCATTCCCTCCGGATGGTTCACCAGCTCCAGAAAACGCAGCACATTGTCCAGATTATCCATCGGCTCCCCGATCCCCATCAGGACAATATTGGAGATGGGGAGGCCGCTGTCCAGCTGGGTGAAAAGCACCTGGTCCAAAAGCTCCGAGGGCTGCAGGTCCCGCACCTTTCCTCCAATGGTGGATGCGCAGAAGGCGCAGCCCATCCGGCACCCCACCTGGGAGGAGATGCAGACGGTATTGCCGTGGTGATAGCGCATGAGCACCGTTTCGATGCAGTTGCCGTCCTGCAGCCGCCAGAGATATTTGATGGTGCCATCCTGTTGGGAAACCTGCTTGCAGGCCACAGTAGGGACCGTTATCACACAGGCGGCAGCCAGCTTTTCCCGCAGCGGCCGGGAGAGGTTGCTCATCTCAGAAAAGGATGCCGCCCCCCGGTGGAGCCAGGAGAACACCTGCCTGCCCCGAAAGGCAGGCTCCCCCATGTCCCTGAGGGACTGGGAGATCTCCTCCAGCGTCATGGACTTTATGTCAATCATCTTGTCTCCTCAGCTTACATAAGTAGAATCCGTCGCACTGGTGCCGGTGGGGCCACAGGGTGATCTCCCCCACCGTCTCACCAAAAGGCAGCGCAAAGGGCTCCATAGAGAAATCCGGCCTGGCCTGGAGAAACCGCCGGACTACCTCTCCATTCTCCTCCGGCAAAACCGTACAGGTGGAGTAGAGCAGCACCCCGCCGGGGCGGACATAGCCCGCAGCGTTCGTAACAATCGCCTCCTGCACCGCAGGCAGCCCCTGCAGCATCTGGGGGGCCTTGTAGCGGATATCCGGCTTTTTCCGGATAATGCCAAGGCCGGAGCAGGGTACATCGCAGAGCACCACGTCCCCCGTCCCTGCCAAAGCGGAAAGAGGAATCCTGCCGTCAGCCTGAGCGGCCTCGATACAGGTGATGCCCAGGCGCTCCGCCCCCTGCTGGATCTGCCGGATTTTATTGGCGTGGAGATCAAAGGCCAGGATGCGCCCTTGATTTTCCATCCTCATGGCAGCGCTGAAGGATTTTCCTCCAGGGGCGGCACAGACATCGATGACCGTCTGCCCGGGTCCGCAGCCCGCCGCTCTGGCCGCCAGGGCCGACGCGGCATCCTGAATCTGAAAATGGCCCTGCCGGAAAGCCTCCAACTCCTCCAGATTCCCGGTGCCGGAGATCTCATAGCAGTCCTCCATCCAGGGATGGGGCCGGGGAGAAAAGGGTTCCAACTCCTGCAAAAGTGCCTCCCTGGTGATCTGCAGAGGGTTGCGCTGGATCGTAGTGGGCGCCGGGGCATTGTTTGCGGCAAGGCACGCCTCCGCCTCCTCCGCTCCCAAAATCGATACATACCGGTCCACCAGCCACTGGGGATGGCTGTATCGGGTGGAAAGATCCCGGGGCGGCTCCCGCTGCTCCTTCTCCCGGGCGAGCCCCCGGAGAACGGCGTTGACCATCCCGGCGGCACGGGCGCGGCGGTGACCCTTGGCCATCTCCACCGCGCAGTTGACCGCGGCGCTGGGCGGGATGCGGTCCATCAGCAAAATCTGATACGCCCCAATCCGAAGTATATCCCAAATGACCGGTTCCCAATCCTTTCCTTTTTGAAAGGGCTGCAGATAATAATCCAAAAAGGCGCGGTTTTGCAAAACACCATAGGTGAGGCGGCTGGCCAGCGCCGCATCACGCGGCGAAAGAGCGTTCCGGCGGATGGCGGAGCGCAGCGCTCCGTCGGCCCAGGCCTCCGCCTTGCGGCAGGCGGTCAACACCTCCAGAGCTGTCTCCCTGGCGTCCGGAATCATCTGTCATTCCCCCGCCTGCCGGCAAACATCAGGATAAAACGCAGCAGCTGGACCACAGACATCAGCAGCGCCGCCACGTAGGTCAGCGCCGCAGCGCTGAGGACCTTCCGGGCGCCTCTGGCCTCATCGTCGTCCAAAAGCTGGGCGCTCTGAATGGTCTCCATAGCCCGGTGGGAGGCATTATACTCCACCGGCAGCGTCACCAGCTGGAAAAGCGTGGTAAAGGAAAAAAGGATAATTCCAATCAGGAACAACGGCTCATAGGTGAGCAAAATCCCGATAATCAGCAAAACGATGCCGAACTGGGATCCTACCTGCGTCACCGGAATCAACGCGGCGCGCAGCCGGATCGGGCTGTACCCCACCGCATACTGCACCGCATGGCCGGCCTCATGGGCCGCGATTCCCACGGCGGCGATAGTGGGCGCATCATAAACCTGCTCTGAGAGGCGGATCACGTTTGTCCGGGGGTCATAGTGGTCCGTGAGGTTTCCCCGGACCCGCTCGATCCTGACGTCATAGACGCCATGCTGGCGCAGCACAGCCTCCGCCGCCTGTGCGCCCGTCAAATAGCGGCGGTTGGTCACCTTGGAGTAGCGGCTGAAGTTGGAGCTGACCTTGGCCTGGGCATAGATAGTGATGAGCAAAACCGGCAGCAGCATCAGCCAATAGGTAGGATCATAATAAAACAGCATGGAAACAACTCCTCTTTACAGTTCAATGGGACGGCCCATCAGGTAATCCGCAGCGGACATACGGCGCCCCCCCGGACGCTGCAGCTCCAGGACAGAAACCGTCATGCCGTCGCCGGCCGCGACGGAGATCCCCGCCTTTCCGGCAGCCACTACGGTCTCCGGTGCGGCAGAGGTTTTCTCTCCCACACGCCCCCGGTAGACCTTCACCGTCTCCCCCTGCAGCGCCATGGTGGCGCAGGGCCAGGGGATCAGTCCTCTGATCTGATTGACGATGGCTTGGGCGGATTTGTTCCAATCAATGGGAGACATCTCCCGGGAGAGCATGGCCGCATAGGGGCCCTCCGCCTCCCCCTGGGGGGTCCGCGGCGCCTGGCCTGCCGCCAGCTCCCGCACCGCCTCTGAAAGCGCCTCCGCTCCCAAAAGAGACAGCCGGTCATAAAGCTGACCTGCATCCTCTTCAGGATCGATAGGCGTTTTTTTCACTGTGATGATATCGCCCGCATCCAGGGCCTCCCCCAGGTGCTGGACAGTGACGCCTGTCTCTGTCTCGCCGCACAAAATCGCCCAGTTGATGGGGGCAGCGCCCCGGTATTTGGGCAGCAGCGAGGAGTGGACGTTGATGGCCGCCACAGTGGGGATCTCCAGCAGCTCCGGCGGCAGAATCTTGCCATAGGCCACCACCACCAAAAGCTGGGGCGCCATAGATCGGATTTCTGCCAGGACCGTTTCCTCCCGGACGCCAGAGGGTTGGCGGACGGGAAGGCCCAGGCGCTCCGCCTCCGCCTTCACCGGCGTGGGGATGAACTTCATCCCCCGGTTTTTCGGTTTATCCGGCTGGGTATAGACCGCCGCGATCTCATGTCCGTCCTCCGCCAGACGGCGCAGAGAGGGAACGGCAAATTCCGGCGTCCCCATGAAGACGATCCTCATTCCTCCCCCTCCTCGTCCATGTCGTATCCCTGCTCCCGATAGTATGCCACCAGCTCCTCCTCCGTGAGGAACCGGTCAATGTGTTCCACATAGAGATGGCCGTCCAGGTGCTCCAGCTCGTGGCAGAAGGCCCGGGCGGTAAGGCCCACCCCTTCTGCCTCAAACCACTGGCCTGAGCGGTCCTGGGCCCGGACGCGGACGCGGTTGGGGCGGGTCACCATGCCATATTTCCCCGGCACGCTGAGGCAGCCCTCCGGGCCGCACTGCTCCCCTTCCGTGAAAACGATCTCGGGATTGACCAGCTCCAGCACCGCCTCGTCGTCATCCAGGACCACCACTGCCCGGCGGAGGATCCCCACCTGCGGCGCGGCGAGACCTGCGCCGTTGGCCTGCTCCAGGGTGTCCTTCATATCATCCAGCAGATCATGGAGCTTTTGGTCAAATTTTGTCACCGGCTTGCAGACCTTGGTGAGAATCTCATCCCCCTGCAGCACAATTTTGCGGATAGCCATGTTGTATTCCTCCTAATCCATGGCGTTGCAGTCGATAAACAGGCTGAGTCCACGGTTCTCCTTCTGACTGTAAAACGCCTTTAAATAATGCGCCAGGATCTCTCTTGTCTGGTGGTCGTTTTTCCCGATCCACAGGACACGGTAGCGGTAGCGGTTGTTGACCTTCAGGACAGGCGCAGGCGCGGGGCCTACGATCTCCACGCTGAGATTGGAAAGCGTGGGGTAGGAAAGCCCCGTTTTCATGCCGTCCCGCAGGTGGGCCGCAGCGCGCAGAACCGCCCCCTCCTCCGCCCCCGAAACTGTCAGGGTAAAGACATCGGCAAAGGGCGGATACCGCCGCAGCTGGCGGAGGCGCAGCTCTGAGCGGTAAAAGCCGCCGTAATCCTGCCGGGCAGCAGCAACAATCACCTCGTTGTCCGGGGTGTAGGTCTGAATCACAGCCCGCCCCGCCTTCTCGCCCCGCCCCGCCCGGCCCACTACTTGCGTGAGCAGGCTGAAGGTCCGCTCCGCCGCGCGAAAGCTGTCCAGATACAAGGAGAGGTCCGCGGCAAGAACCCCTACCAGCGTTACATTTTCAAAATCCAGCCCCTTGGCCACCATCTGCGTGCCAAGGAGAATGGGAATCTTTTCCTTTACAAAACGGGAGAGCAGCTTTTCATGTCCGCCGGCGGCGGTGTCCGCGTCCATGCGCAGGACCTCCACACCGGGAAAGAGGGCATGCAGCTCGTCCTCCACCTTCTGCGTCCCCACGCCCACATGTTTCATTTTCCCGCCGCACAGATCACAGCTCTCCTCCGCCCGCTCCGAATGGCCGCAGTAGTGGCACATCAGGCGGCCGTTGGCGCTGTGGTAGGTCATGGGGACGCTGCAGCGGGGACATTCCGGCACAGCGCCGCATTCCCCGCACAGCAGCATCCTGCTGTTCCCCCGCCGGTTAAGGAACAGAATGCTCTGCTCCCCCCGCTCTATATTCTGCCGCAGGTGCTCATAGAGAATACCGCTGATGGCGCCCCCATTTCCGTTTCGGAGCTCCTGGCGCAGATCGGCAATGATCACCTCAGGCAGCGGCCTGGCATTATAGCGCTGCCGGAGGGAAAAGGCGTGATAGCGGCCCGTTTTGGCATAGTATGCGGTCTCCACCGTGGGGGTGGCGGACCCCAGCAGCAGCACCGCCTTACTCTCGCTGCAGCGGTATTTGGCCACGTCCCTGGCATGGTAGCGGGGGATCTGCTCCGATTGGTAGCTCCCCTCCTGCTCCTCGTCCAGAATGATCATACCCAGATCATGCAGCGGGGCAAACACGGCACTGCGGGTGCCCAGCACCACCTGCACCTCCCCCCTGCGGATCCGTTTCCACTGGTCATACCGTTCCGTCAGGCGCAGGGAGCTGTGGAGCATGGCCACCTTGTCACCGAAATAGGCAGTGAATTTTTCCATCATCTGGGGCGTCAGGGCGATCTCCGGCACCAGGATCATGCCGGTCTTCCCCGCCTTCACCACCTCCTGCAGCAGGCGGATATAGACCAGAGTCTTGCCGCTTCCGGTAACGCCATACAGAAGAGCGCAGGCGGGCCGACCGGACCCTGTCAGTGCAAGGATCCCGTCAAAGGCCGCCTGCTGTTCCTCACTGAGCCGGATCGGCTCCGCCGCCTCGCAGGCGGCCCGCCTCGGCACGCGGTACTGCTCCTCCGGCTCCATTTCAATGAGCCCCGCCTTACACAGCCCCCGCAGCGTCGCCGCCGAGGCGCCGGTAAAATAGCAGATATCCGAGGAGAGGCCGGAGCCGATAGCACACAGCAGCCGCAGCACCTCGCTACGCAGCGGCGCCGAGCGCTGTTTTGCCTGGGCGACCTCCATGGCCTCCTCCGGCGCAACGGCCAGGCTCACCCGTTTCACCGTTTTATCGCTGAGTTTCCGCAAGGCTGTTGTCTCTGATGTGACAAGGCCCAGCCGCACCAGCTCGTGGAGCGCAGCAGTTACCTCCTCGCCGCAGCTCTCCTTCAGCCGCTCCAGCTCCGCCTGCCCGCCGGCGGCTGTGATGGCGTCATAAGCGGCCCTGGCACGCTGCTTTCTCCCCAGCAGGGCCTCTGCCTCGTCCGTCGGGATTCCCCCCACAATATGGTAGGTCTCCCGCACCCGGTACCAAAGACCGGCGGGAAGTATGGTTTTCACTGCGTCATAGATCGTGCAGAAATACCGCTCCCTGAGCCAGAAGGCCAGGCGCATCTCTCCCTGACCCAGAACCGGAGCGTCGTCCAATACCGCATCGATCACTTTCAGATCCGCTGACCGCTCCCCCTCGTAAGTGCTGAGCACCAGCGCCTCTGAGCAGCGGTTTCCCCGCCCGAAGGGCGCCGTGACACGAACGCCGGGAACAACCTTTCCCTCCAGTGCCTTTGGGATGACATAGTCGTAGGGCTTGTCAAACATATAAGTGGCGGCGGCAACCGCCACCCGCGCAATTGTTACCAACGGCACTGCCCCACGCCTCCCTGTGCGATCACTTTTTCTGACTCAGGCCTCCACATCCTTGATAACCACATCTGCAGCGGCCACAGAAATCTTGGCGTCTGCTACCTCCTGGATCGCCAGCGTTACCGGTTTCTCCTCCAGTTTCTCCCCAATGTCCTCGGCGGCCTGGGCAATCTGCCTCGCCCGGCGGGCCACCACATTCACCAAAAGATAGCGGTTGGGCACATTGGCGGTTAACTGATTCATAGCGGGATATAACATCATAACAGCATCATTCCTCTTTTCAAATTTTCTAATAGTATATCACAGAATCCATTGAAAAAAATAGGGTGATTTTCAACGAATCCATCAGGAAATTCCATTGATCAGATCCACACGCTCGTCAGGGCGGCAGTGCTCCGCCAAAATGATGGCCTGCAATTCTTCCACCGCATTTTCCAAGGTGTTGTTGATCACAATGTAGTCATAATCCGCGGCAAAGGCAAACTCCTCTCTGGCCCGTGCCAGCCGACTGCGGACCTTTTCCGCAGACTCCGTGCCCCGGCTGACCAGCCGGTGCTCCAACTCCTCCCAGCTGGGCGGAGCGATAAAAATCCGGATAGCCTCCGGACGCTTGCAATGAACCTGCTCGGCTCCCTGCACCTCGATATCCAAAATCACGTCCTCCCCGCGCTCCATGGCCTCGTCTACAAAGCGCTTGGGCGTCCCATAAAAATTACCGATATACTCCGCATGCTCCAAAAAGGCATCCTGCTCAATCCACTGCTCAAACTCCTCCCGGGAAATAAAATGGTAGTGGACGCCGTCCACCTCCCCAGGCCGCGGGGACCTGGTTGTGGCCGACACGGAGAAATAGAGATTTCTCTGCCGGGCAAAAAGCTCCTTCGTAATGGTTCCCTTCCCTACGCCGGAAGGGCCTGCGATAATAAATGTCTTTCCTCTCATGCCTCATCCTCCTCCAGTTCCGCCGGATCCACCTCCAGCCGCGGCGCCAGCTTTTCCAACGGCAGGCCGGAGAGAACGATGTGATCGCTGTCCATGATCAAAACTGTTTTTGTCTTGCGCCCGAAGGTGGCGTCGATCAGCATACTGCGCTCCCGCGCCTCGGAGATCATGCGCTTGATAGGCGCGGAATCCGGACTGACTACAGCGATGAGACGCTGGACGGAAATAAGATTGCCATATCCGATATTCACCAGTTTCATATTGTCCCTCCCGACACACTGGCTTTATTCTATATTCTGGACCTGCTCCCGGATTTTCTCCACCTCTGCCTTCAGCTCCACCACACAGCGCGCAATTTCAATGTCATTGCACTTGGAGCCGATGGTATTGGATTCCCGGTTGACCTCCTGAATCAGGAAGTCCAGCTTTCTGCCCACGGGGACATCGCTTTTCAGCATATCCCGCAGCTGTCCCAGATGGCTGCGCAGCCGGACGGTCTCCTCGTCCACCGCCACCTTGTCGGCAAAGATGGCCGCCTCGGTCAAAATGCGGCTCTCGTCGATAGTGGTGGATTCCAAAACCTCCCGCATCCGCTCCAGCAGCTTTTGACGGTATTCCGCCACCGTCTCCGGGGAGCGCCTCTCCACCTCGGCTGTCAGCGCCTCGATCCGGTCCAGACGGCTGCGGATATCGTCGGCCAGTTTCTCCCCTTCCACTGCCCGCATTGCATTGTATGCCGCCAGCGCATCCGCTAAAACGGCGCGGATCTCACCGCTGACCTGCTCCAGATCCGTCTCCGCCTTGGTGACAGAGAGCACGTCCGGAAATCTGGCCAGCTCACGGGCGGAGAGATCCATCTCCAGTGACAGTTCCTCGCTGATAGAGCGGATGGCATCGCAATACCCTTTGGCCAGCGCCTTATTCACCATGACGACGGTCTCGTCAGCCTCCAGAGCGTCAATGGTAATAAAAACATCCACCTTGCCCCGGGAAACCGCCTTCTGAACGTCTGCCTTAATGGCATCCTCAGCAAAAATGTAGGCCCGGGGCATTTTCACAGTGCAGTCAAGATAGCGGTTGTTGACGCTGCGGACCTCCACTGTGATATCGCGCCCCCCAACATTGTCCCTCGCCCGGCCATAGCCTGTCATGCTTTTGATCATCTGTTTCCTCCCATCCAAAACCGTCCCCTTTTACCACATGCCATAGCGCATGCCGCCGCCGCAGAGATTGCACATATAACAAGCACAGGCCGCACCTGCGCAGGGATACCAGCTGCCGCAGCCTGTCGTGAACACCTCAAACCCCTGGGGGCGGTAAGCTTGTCCGCTGTTCTCCAGCCGCTCCAGCGCCTGCCGATACTCCAGGTTGTCCGGCGCCATGCTGCAGGCCGTCTCAAAACAGCTGTGTGCCTCGTCCATCCAGCCTCTGCGGTAACAAATGGAGCCCTTTAAAAAATACCATTCCCCGTTCCGGGTGGGAATCATCCCCAGCAGCCGCTCCGCGCCCTGCAGATCTCCCTGCTGGATCGCCATGCGCACCCGTACAAAAACGGGGTCGCCGCTGGCAGAGGTGTATCTACCGCCGGCGCTCTGCTGGCTGTAGCCAGCACTCTGTCCGTTCCCGCTGCTGCGGCGGTTGCCGCGCATCTTCTGGATCTCGGCATAGGCCTCGTTGATCTCCTTCATCTTTTCCTGGGCCAGATCCGCAAGGGGGTTGTCGTGATAGTTGTCGGGGTGATATTTTCTGGCCAGCTCACGGTAGGCCTTTTTGACCTCCTCATCCGAGGCGGTGCTGGGAATGTTCAATACCTGATACGGGTCCTTCATATCTGCTCCTTCTTGCTGCGAGACGAAAAGGGCTGTTTCGCAGCATGAAATGTTCCCTCTAAAACCGCATGTCCCACACGGTATAATCCCTCATAGACCGTGGCCTGGATGAGAGAGCTCCACACACCGAAATCCCACAACTCATAGGCCGCAGCCATTTGACGAATGGACGCGTCCAGCGTCATGGCCATGGTCTGCCTGCTTTCCTCTGTCAAAACGCCGTCCTGCAGGCCAAAGCGCAGCACCACCGGATTATAACGTCCGGCAGCGGCATCCGCCTTACAGTCATCCAGGGCATCCACCAGGTAAATCCATCGGCCCAGGTGGTAAAAAAGCTGAGAAAAGATGCGCCGCTGCAGCGGATCCGGCAGCTCCAGCGCAATCCCCTCCAAAAGGGAGGCAAAGGTATCCGCAGGCTCGTCCAGCTTTGCGCACCGGCACCGCTCAAGAGACGCCAGCCGCTCCATCTCTTCCTGCGTATGGGAGGCGAAGGCTGGGCGGCGGGACTTGGCGCGGCGATAAGCACGTCTTAACACTGTCTCCGCAGCGCGATATCCCTCCCGCTTGGGAAAAGAGCTGTCTGCAACACCGTCCCGGAGCTTGTGCCAGCTCAGGATAACGCTCAGATCCGCTGAGAGGATCAGCGCCTCGCTGGAGCACACAGCGGGCCGCTTTCGGACAGGGCTTGCCATACAGCGGCGCTGCCGCATCGGCGCGTCAGTCGAGAGAAGAGCCGCAAGAAAGGTGAAATCAAAATTCAGCAACAAACGGCTGGCCGGTCCGTACTGCTCCCCCAGAGTGTGGCACAGGCCGCAGTACAGGGCGCTGTATGCCTGCCGCTGCTCCGCTGTCAGTTTTTCCGATGCAGGTCTCACATATCCAAACATCTTCGCGCTACAGCCTTCTTATGATCTCAAATGACAGCCGCCCCTGCCGCCGGAGCCGTTTCTCCCGCAAAAAAGCCGGGAGGCACCCCAGGGCCGTTACAATAGCAGTCACAGCGGCATGGACAGCAGCTGCGCCGGATGCAAACCGGGCGGAGAGTGCCTCCCCTCCCAGATATCCCGCCAAAAAGGCGGCAACAGGGAGAAGATAGACCAGCGCGGCGATCCCCAGCACCTGCTTGTCAGCGCTGCTGACTACCACCTTCTCTCCCACATGCAGTCCGCCGACCCGGTCTACTGCAGTGATCCGCAGCGCGCCGGCCTGCACGCCGCAGCCGGCGCACTGCTCACAGTTGTGGCCGCAGGCGGTCTGCCGGACAACGGAGAGGAGCACCTCCCCGCCGCCCAGCAGCTTTTCGACTGTCGCCGTCTGCGTCATGACAATCCCCCTACGAAGTGATCTGCACTGTAATCTGATACGTCCCGATGGCGCCGGCCTCCTCCGTCCCATCCACATAGACTGTGGCAGGAACAGCGTAGCTGCCGCTTCCGCCGGCAATGCCCGACATGTCCCCCACTACCCGGATCTGGTAGGCAGATATCTCCGCCAAGACGTCCACAGGGCCTCGCAGCGTAATTTCCATCTCGTTGGTCAAAATCTGCACGTTTTCCGGCCCGTTGATAACACTGATATCGTCTACAGTATAGGTCTGAGTGGACACATTTTGGAACGTAATGGTAATCTCCGCCTCTGTCTCTCCGCTGAGATTCTGCGCCCCAGAGGGGAGCGGGATGGGAACGGTAAAGGTGGTGTCCTCCGTCACCTCGCTGAGATCGATCTCGGCCAGGGTGATTTCTTCCAGCCCGGCCAGGCTGTTCTGAGAGCCGGCCACAGTGACGCTGGATGGGTTAATGCTGTACTGCACAATATCTCCCAGGGTGGAACCGGGCGACTGGACAAAGTCCACCACCAACGGAAGCTCCTTGATCTGCAGAATGGGGACAGTGACACGGACCGTATCCACATCCGTCCGGAACTGCTCCTTATCCACCACGTTGCCATTGAAATCAATGAGCTGGAAGTCGACGGAGGTGATGATATTCTCTGTGGCACCGTCCAGATTCACTGTGACCAGTGCGTGGCTGATGTTGCTGACAGCCAGCTGCTCGCCGCTGACCAGGATCGTGTCTGTGTCAAAGCTCATCTCCCCCACCATATAGCCGTCTGCCGTCGAGCCGGTGGTTGTGCCGCGGACCATCACAGACTTGCTGTACAGCTCCACGATCTCCACCGTCACCCGGTAGGTGCTGGCGCTGGTCAGTTCGATGCCATTGTTTTGGGAAAAGGTGTCCGGAAAGACAATCTCATAAGTGAGGGAATACTCCTCCGGCGCGGTAATGCTGGTAAGATCCACCGACACATAAATTTCCTCGGTATTCAGCTTGGTCATGATGTTTCGGCTGCCGGAGAGGACCAGATCCACAGAGGTGACAGAACTGCTGGCCATCATCAGTCCCCGCTCCATTAAAACATCCTCCGCACCGATAAAGCGGATGGGAACATCGTTGACGCGCTGCTCCACCGGTGTGGTGTCAATATTGTCTACATACAGCCACATGACCACGGCCACCAGGATGGAGATAATGATCCGAAACGTCTTGCTGTTTTTAAACTCACTCATGGCCGACCCCATCCTTCTTCCGTTTCAAAAGATCCTTGAGCTGGAATTTCTTCTTCCCAGCCTCCTCCTCGTCCTCCTTGGGCAGAAGTTCATTTTTCAGCAGCAGCTGCAGGGTCTCTACTGTCAAATGCCGTTTCAGCATGCCGCCAACGGCCACAGAGATAGAGCCGGTCTCCTCCGAAACCAGGACCACCACCGCATCTGAGTTTTCACTCATGCCGATACCGGCCCGGTGGCGCATGCCAAGATCACGGCTGAGGTTGACATTGCGGCTCAGCGGCAGCATGCAGCCGGCCCCCAGAACGCGCCCCTCCCGCATGATCATGGCGCCGTCATGCATAGGCGCCTTGACAAAGAAAATGTTTTTCAAGAGCTCTGACGAGGGCTCGGCGTCCAGGCGGGTACCGCTGCGGAGCACATCGTCCAGCAGGATCTTCCGCTCGAAAACAATCAGCGCCCCTGTGCGGGACTTGCTCATATCCGCACAGGCGGAGGCCGTTACGTCGATGGCCCGCTCAATGGCGCTGGTCTGCTGTCCCTTGC
Organism: uncultured Oscillospiraceae bacterium; assembly: GCA_904398675.1. GTDB lineage: Bacteria > Bacillota > Clostridia > Oscillospirales > Oscillospiraceae > CAJFPI01. The sequence goes on along the minus strand of CAJFPI010000189.1, from coordinate 16,460 downwards.
CCAGCACCCGCATAAAGGAAAACCTGCTGCCGCCAACCTGCTCCAGAATGCGGCGGATCTCCGGCTGAAAGAGAATAATCAGCGCGAGGACGCCCCATTCCACCAGGGTGTTGAGCACAAAGTTGAGGCTGTTGAGCTGGAACTCACTGGAGAGCAGCAGAGCCAGGATGATGAAGAGAACGCCCTTCAAAAGCTTTTCCGAGCTGGTGCTTTTCACCAGAGACAGCAGCCGGTAGACCAGATAGGCGATAATCGCCATATCCAGGATATCCGTTATTTGAATCAGCTGGATATACCGCCTGCAGGTATCCAGGATTGACATGAATGCATCCATGGCATGCTCCTTATTTTTGCAATTTCATGAAAGCTACAAAAGTACTTTCATTTTATAATATTTGCCAGAAAAAAGCAAGGAACTCGGGCCTTCAAATTTAAGCAAATTGTAAATTTTCACCTTTTGCGCAGAAAGCGGGACAGGGCCTCCACTTCCCCGCCGGTGTTGAAGGCGGAGACGGAGAAACGCACGGTTCCGGTCTGGATGGTTCCGGCGGTCTGGTGTGCGAACGGTGCGCAGTGATACCCTGCGCGGAGAGAAAAGCCGGCCTCTCCCAGCGCCTCGCACAGCACCTCTCCGTCGGTGTCCCGCGGCAAAAAGGAGAGCACGCCGGTCTGCAGGCTCCTGTCAGCGGTGTGAAAGACCCGATAACGCGGATCCCCGGACAGGGCGTCAGCCAGCTGGTCCTTCAATATCTGCCCATGGCGGCAGATCCGCTCTGTCCCCAGGGAACGAACAAAGCGCACCCCCGCCAGCAGCCCGGCGATGCCGGGCACATTGTGGGTGCCTGCCTCCAGACGGTCCGGCAGGAAGTCCGGCATCGCCTGGTCCCTGGAGCTGCTTCCGGTGCCGCCCAGCAAAAGCGGCGTTCCCTCAGCACCGCACAGCAGCACGCCGGTCCCCTGGGGGCCGTACAGCCCCTTGTGGCCGGGCATAGCGATAAAGGACGCCTGCAGCTGGGACTGGCGGATGGGCAGCGTTCCGGCGGACTGTGAGGCATCAATCACCAGCGGAACGCTCCGCTCCCGGCACAGCTGGGCGATCTCCTCAATGGGGAGGATATAGCCGAACACATTGGAGACATGGGTGCAGATCACAACGTCCGTCTGGGGCGTGACCAGGGAGCGGAACCCCTCCAGCATGGCAGCCTGATCGAAAAGCGGCGTATTGACCATGTGGATGGAAAGCCGCTCGATGCTGTGCAGCGGCCGCGTCACGGCGTTGTGCTCATAGCCGGAGATTACAACCCGCCCCCCCGGGCGGACCAGGGAGCGGATGGCGATGTTCAGGCCGTGGGTGGCATTGGTGGTAAAAACAACCTGCTCCGGGTCCCGCGCGTCAAACAGCTCCGCCAGCTCCATGCGGCATTGCAGCAGCAGCCTGGATGCCTGCTGGGCGCTGGGGTATCCGCCCCGCCCGGGGGAGCTGTAGCGGCTCATGGCGGAGGACACCGCCTGTACTACAGCTTTTGGCTTTTGAAAGGAGGTGGCGGCGGCGTCAAAGTAGATCATGCTGTCCCACCTCAGTATAACCATATGCGTCCTGCGAGACGATCTTGACAGGCTGGATATGGTGGTCATGCAGCAGCTGCAGCGCCTGGCGCAGCGGCTGCTGTGCAATTCGGACAGAATAGCTGCAGCCCCGTTCCGTCAGCCCCATGGGGGAGCGGAAGACCCGGTTGGTAATCCCCGCGGAGGTGAGGATCATCCCCACCCGCTGGGCCTGGGTGACGGAGCGGCAGACAATGAGAACATGGTTCAAGATAGATTCCCCCTCCCATGTCATCTTATGAGGGCTGGGGGAAACGGTGCGCAGCTGCGGAAATCCCGCTGCACATACAGGCAAAAGCCCCGCCGCCGGTCAGTCCCGGCGGCGGGGTCCTTTACTGTTCAACAGATAGCTCTTTCTTTGCAACCAGACAAACGCTGTGGGCCGCAATCCCCTCCTCCCGGCCGGTAAACCCCAGCCGCTCCTCGGTTGTGGCCTTCACATTCACCTGCTGCGGAGAGATCGCCAGATCCTCCGCGATCCGCTGGACCATCAGCGGCAGATAGGGGGCCAGTTTCGGTGCCTGGGCAATAAGGGTTGCGTCAATGTTCTCCACGTCATATCCCGCATCCCGGATCATCTCTCCCACCCGCCGCAGCAGCACACGGCTGTCTGCGCCTGCATACCTTGCGTCGGAATCCGGAAACTGATGCCCGATATCCGGAAGGCCGGCGGCGCCCAGAAGAGCATCCATTACCGCATGCAGCAGTACGTCCGCATCAGAATGGCCCAGCAGCCCCAGCGGATGCGGAATCTCTACGCCGCCCAATATCAGCGCGCGTCCTTCAACCAGGCGGTGGACATCATATCCATGCCCTACGCGAAAACCCGTCATAGGCTCTCCCCCCTGCTCTCACAGATGGCCTCCGCCAGCAGAAGGTCCTCCGGCGTGGTGATCTTGATGTTCTCATAGCTGCCGGCCGTCAAATAAACCGTTTTTCCCAGCCGCTCCACAGCAGAGCAGTCGTCAGAGATCGGTATCTGCTGATCCAGCGCAGCCTGCAGCGCACCGGTGAGCAGATCCCGGTCAAACACCTGGGGCGTCTGCACAGCAAACAGGGTCGAACGGTCCGGCGTCCGCTGGACCACGCCGCCCTCCGCCACCTTGATGGTGTCCTTCACCGGCACGGCGGGCGCCGCAGCCAAGGCATCCCGCGCCTTCTCAATTGCCGTCTCCACCACAGAAAGAGGGACCAGGGGGCGGGCGGCGTCATGAACTGCAATCAATGTAGCGGCATCGCTGCACTCCCGCAGGGCAGCCATAACGGACTCCGCCCTTGTTTTCCCGCCTACCACAATTTTTAAGGGCTTGCCCAGATCATAGGGCCGCAGAAGATCCGCCGCCGCCAGAAGATCCTGCTCCCGGACGGCGACAACAATCTCATCCACCAGCTCCGACCGGCCCAAGGCCAGGACGCTCCGGGCCAGAACAGGGATTCCTCCCACAGCGGCAAAGAGTTTATTCTGCCCCTCCATCCGCGAAGAGGAGCCGGCGGCAGGCATCACGGCGCTGCAGAAAAACGGCGCGGCGTCCTCTTTTGAAAAAAGCCTTTTGACCCATCCAAACATACTTACTTATGCACCCTCACCCACCAGGCAGGCGTTGACCTGTCCCTCGATATCGCTGTAGGGGACATCCTTGGCCAGCACCATCTCGGAAATAAAAATCTGCTTTGCGCTGTGCAGCATTTTGCGCTCGCCGTTGGAGAGCCCCCGCTGTGCGTCCCGACTCATCAGGCATTTGATCACCCGGGCTACCTCATAGAGATCCCCGCTTTTCAGCCGCTCCAGGTTCTCGCGATAGCGCTTGTTCCAATTGGCCGTCACCTCGATCTCCAGGCTGCCCAGAGCCGCGATCACCGCATCCGCAGCCGCCGCATCCACCACAGCGCGAAGACCAATCACCTGGCTGTTGGCAACAGGGATTTTCAGAACAAGGCCGCCTGCAGACATCCGAAACACATAATACGTCTGTACCGCTCCACCGATCTTTTCGTCTACAATACTATCAATCACACCGGCACCGTGCATCGGATGCACGACCTTGTCCCCTACCTGAAACATACGCCCTCCTTTGGCCGCTTAACACACTTTCGAATTGGGACTTTATTTCATTTTACTCCACATTTTACCATAATGCAATGATTTCTTATCCATTATTTCCTGTTTTCCCCCGTTTTAGTAAAATTTTATAGCATTTTCCCTCTTACATCTCCATTGGGTCCCACCGGCAGCCGACAAAAAAGCGGCCGGAGCAACACTGCTCCAGCCGCTTTTTTATATGGCTGAAAGATTTGGAGAAAATTACTCCTCGTCGGCGCTCTCCTCCGCCGCAGGGGCGTGGAGCAGGGCGCGGATGGACAGGGAGATCTTCTTCTTGTCCTCGTCCACCTCAATGATCTTGGCGTCCACCATCTGGCCCTCGCTGAGGCACTCGGCGGGGCTCTCGATCCGACGGTCTGCGATCTGGGAGATGTGGATCAGGCCATCCACACCGGGGACAACCTCGGCAAAGGCGCCGAAGGTCATCAGCTTGACGATCTTCACGTTGGCCACGTCGCCGACCTTATAGGTGGACATGAAGGTATCCCAGGGATTGATGGAGCGGTCCTTCACGCCCAGGGAAATCTTCTTCTTCTCCTTGTCAAAGGAGATGACGTACACATCCAGGGTATCCCCTACATTGACAATCTCGCTGGGGTGCTTGATCCGGCTCCAGGAGAGATCCGAGATATGTACCATCCCGTCCACTCCGCCGATATCCACGAACACACCGTAGCTGGTCATGGACTTGACCGTGCCGGTGTAGTGCTTACCAACCTCAATGCCCTCCCACAGCGCGGCAGCAGCGGCCTGACGGGCCTCGTAAGCCACGGCGCGGATGGAGCCGACCACACGGCGGCGGGCACGGTTAACCTCGGTGATGCGCAGCTGCACCTTCTGCTTGATCAGCTGGCTGAGATCTGCGCCGCGGGGCAGACCGGACTGAGAGGCGGGGACAAACACGCGCACACCCTTGATGAACACGACGATGCCACCCTTGTTCTCCTCGGACACGACGCCCTCCATGACCGTCTTATCCTCAACAGCCTGCTCCAGGACATCCCAAATCTTGTTGGCATCCAGGCGCTTTTTGGAGAGGGTGGCATACCCCTCCACATCATTCACCCGGATCACATACAGCTCCACCTGGTCGCCGATCTTCACAATGTCCTCGGGCTTGGCATCGGGATCGTCCGTCAGCTGATCCATGGGGATATAACCGGCCTGCTTGCAGCCGAGATCCACATGAACTTCGGTAGGGGTGATAGCGGTGACGACACCGGTAACTTTGTCTCCTGTATTCAAAGTATTGGTATACTGTTCAAACATTTCGGCAAAATTTTCGGTGCCCTCGTTCATGATTTTTTCTTCGCTCATCGTCTTGTTGACCTCCTTTATGATGCTCGCAGGCGTAGAGGCCCCCGCCGTCAGCCCGGCAAGGCGACAGCCGGCCAGCTTGTCCGGCGTCAGTTCCTCCGCCCCCTCAACCAGAAAGACGCGGCTGCACTGCTCCTGACACAGCTGAAACAGATGTCTGCTGTTGGCACTTTGACGGTCTCCTACCACAACCATCACGTCCACCTGTGCGGCAATCTCTGCCGCCTCAGACTGACGCTTATGCGTAGCACTACATATTGTATCAAACTTTTTTAGATTTGTACACTGTTTTTTTATGATTTTCAGTGAACTTTCCCAAATTTCTTGTATTTGGGTGGTCTGCGCGGCTACAGTCACTGGTATTCCGGCCATTTCCGGGTGCTCCGACAGATAATCGCCGACACTTTCCGGTGTGGGAAATACCAAGACATTCCGCCCCCAGCCGCAAATGCCGCGAATTTCCGGATGATCCGGGTTCCCAATCAAAATCAGCTGCCGGTTTTCTGCGGCAGCCTGGCGGGCGATCTCCTGGATGCGGCGGACGTGGGGGCAGGTGCCGTCTAAAATCTCCGCGCCGATATCCCGCAGCACCCGGTAGGTCTCCTCCCCCTCCCCATGGGCGCGGATCACCACCGGTTCCCCCGGCCGGGCCTCTCCGGGGCTTTGGATCAGGCGAGCCCCCCGGCTGCACAGCTGGCGGATTACGGCGCTGTTATGAATCACAGGCCCCAGCATGGCCGGGCGCTTTCCCTGATCCAGCGCCTGCTCCGTCAGCTCCACGGCCCGGCGGACACCATAGCAGAATCCCGCGGACTTTGCCTCAATGACCTGCATAGCCGCAACTTCCTTTCCCTGCAAATATTCCGCTCCCTATGCCTTCTCCTCCCCCAGATGGTAGATCCGGCGGAGCAGCTCGTCGGCAAACTGGCGGTTTTCCTCCGCCGTCGGGCGCCGCCCTGCAAACTCCGGTATGTAGGGCTGGCCGAAGACGATACGGCTGCGGCGAAAAAATTTGTGCTTGCCGCCGCAGTAGATGGGGACCATCGGCACGCCTGTCCGGGTGGCAAACATCACCGCGCCGCCCTTTGCTGCAGTATCCCCGGCGTTGTCCACCCGGGTCCCCTCGGGAAAAAGCACCAGCTTTTCCCCGCTCTGCAGGCATTTCATAGCTGTCTTCATGGCGCTCATATCGTTCCCCTCCCGGTCCACCGGGAACGCCCCCAGCGCGCGGAAGAGCCGGCTGAGAAACGGATGCTGAAACAGCTCCATTTTCGCCATAAAGCGCAGGACTGCCTTCCTGGGAAGGGACAGCGCGATCAAGATCGGGTCCACCGCATTGTTGTGGTTGGCACAGAGAACGGCGCCGCCCTCCGGCACATTCTCCAGCCCCTCCACCCGGAAAGGACACAGCAGCCAGAAGATCGGCTTTACAATCGTGTAGGCAAAACGGTAGAAACGCCGGCTCATAGGTTCTCCTTTATGGTCTTCAGCAGCAGTTGAAAGCTCTGGTCAAATGTATTTCCTGTAGTATCCAGCAATATGGCATCCTCTGCCGGCCGCAGCGGTGCGGCGGCGCGGTGGGAGTCATTATAGTCCCGCTCCTTGATCTCTGAGAGCAGCGGCCCATAGTCCTGGGGGGTCCCCCGCTGCTCCAGCTCCAGAAAACGGCGCATGGCCCGGTCCTCCGGAGATGCGCTTAAAAACAGCTTGATATCGGCCTGTGGCAGCACCACCGTACCGATGTCCCGCCCGTCCATGATCACATTGTGCCGCCGGGCCAGATCCCGCTGCATCTCCATAAGAAAATCCCGGACTGCCGGGATGGCGGACACCCTGGAGGCATACATGGAGATCTCCGGCAGGCGGATCTCCGCCGTCACGTCCTCCCCATTCAAGACCATGTGCTGCAGCCCCTCGCTGTCATACAAAACCTCCACCCGGATCTCCGGCAGCAGCGCCGTCACAGCCTCCGCGTTCCCCGGGTCCACCCCTTTGCGGCGGGCGTAGCAGCCCACTGTGCGGTAGATGGCGCCGGTGTCCACATAGCGGAACCCCAGCTCCTTGGCCAAGGCCCGGGCCAGGGTGCTCTTCCCGGCGCCGGACGGCCCGTCGATGGCAATTGCTTTTGTCTTTTCTCCCATTATCTCTCCGCTCCCTCACGTTTTGTTTGACAGAGCGTGCCATGCGGCATTCTGCCCCGCCACATAGCCTGTTGACCAGGCAATCTGCAGGTTAAAGCCCCCGGTGTAGCCATCCACATCTAAAAGCTCCCCGGCAATATACAGCCCCTCCGCCCTTTTGGAGGCCATGGTGGAGGGGACGATCTCCCCCACCTTCACGCCGCCGGAGGTGATGATCGCCTCCTCCACTGGCCGCGGCCCGCGAATGGGGATGGAAAAATGTTTCAGAAGATCCAGAAGGGCGCGTCGCTGCTCCCGGGTGATGGAGTGGACCTTCTCATGAGGCGGGATGCCGGAGAGGGAAACACAGACGGGGATCATTTTTTTCGGCAGCAGCGCATCTAAGGCATTGCCGAAATCGCAGTTTTGTTTCTCCCCAAAGTCGTGAAGAATCCGTTTATCCAGGGTTTCCTCATCCAGCGCCGGCTTGAGGTCGATCTCCCCCCGGTACCGGCGCCGGCCAAACTGGCGCATGTGGGCCGAGGCGGACAGCACCAGCGGCCCGCTGAGGCCGAAATGGGTGAAAAGCAGCTCCCCGAACTCCTGAAAAATTCGCTTGTCATCCTCAAAGACAGAGAAGGAGACGTTACGGAGACTCAACCCCTGGAGCTGCCCGCAGAGATTCCCCTCCTCCTCCAGGGGAACCAGGGAACCCCTGGGCTCTACAATAGTATGCCCTGCTGAGCTGGCCAGGCGGTATCCATCCCCCGTGCTTCCGGTGAGGGGATAGGAGACGCCGCCGGTGGCCAGAATCACCGCCCCGGCGAAGTAGTCCTCCGCCTCTCCGGCAGCGCCGGTCACCCGCCCATTGTCTGTCAAAAGGCGTTTCACCCGATCCCGAATAATGGAGACGCCCAGCTGACGCAGCCTCTTCTCCAGCGCGCCGCTGACATCAAAGGAGCGGTCGCTGACGGGAAAGACCCGATTGCCCCGCTCCGTCTTCAGCGGCACGCCCATCTCCTCAAACAGCGCCATGGTATCCTGGCTATTCAGCTGGGAAAAAGCACTGTACAGGAATTTCCCATTACAGGGAATGTGAGCCAGCAGCTCCGCGGGTGTACAATTGTTTGTCAGGTTGCAGCGGCCCTTCCCCGTGATATTCAGCTTTTTCCCCAGGCGGCTGTTGGGCTCTATCAGGGCCACGGCAGCCCCCTGCTCCGCGGCGGCAGCGGCCGCCATCATGCCGGCAGCTCCGCCGCCGGCCACCAGCACGTCAAACTCAGTCCTCATTGGAATTACCAAACACCCCGTATTCCTTCCAGATTCCCTCCAGGCTGCCGAAGATCTGGGAAATGTCGCTGTTTTTCCTGTGTCCCGCCGCAACAATCAGCGCATTGAGCAGGCTGAAGGGCGCTACGAGGGAATCCACAAAGGAGATCATCTCGCTGCGGGCCGTCAGGTTGGCAATGGCCATATCGTAGAGCGGGGAGGCCGGGCCGTCAGTGACGGCAATGATCCGCGCCCCCCGGTCATGGGCAAAGCGGACCCCCATGGAGGTGGCGGAGGAGTATCGGGGAAAAGTGATGCCCACCAGCACATCCTCCGGGCCGATCCTGAGAATCTTCTCCAGAATATCGCCGGTGCTGTTTTCCGTCACCAGCGTTACGTTTTCAAAAATCAGATGGAAATAAAAGTGCAGATAGCCCGCCAGGAAAGAACTGGAACGGACGCCCAGAATGTAGATATGCCGGGCTTCCATCAGCGTGTTCACCGCCGCCTCAAATTCGCCCCGGTCCACCTCGTCGATGGCCATGCGGATTTTCTCCATATCCGCCTGCAGCACCGAGGAGACCACGTCAGAGCCGAAAAAACGGTCGTTGGACACCTCGATCCGCTGCAGAGAGGTCAGGCGGCTGTGGATCATCTCCTGCAGCGCCTTCTGCATGGCGGGATAGCCTTCAAATCCCAGCTGCAGGGCAAAGCGCACCACCGTCGACTCGCTGACGCCTGTGATGCCGCCCAGCTTTTTGGCAGTCATAAAGGCCGCCTTGTCATAGTTTTCCAGTATGTAGGCCGTGATCCGCCGCTGCCCCTTGGATGCCTGGGGCAGATGGCTTTTCATCAGGTGCAGTACATTTTTCTGCATAACCGTCTATCTCCGCTGGTCTAAAATGGGGCGGATCTCCTCCGCGGTGAGAGGGCGCCATGCCCCCTCGGGGAGGTCTCCCAGCTGGATCCCGCCCTCCGACACCCGGCACAGCTGCCGGACGGAGAGACCCACTCTGGCACACATGCGGCGGATCTGCCGCTTTTTCCCCTCATGGATGGCGAAAAGCAGCGTGGCAGCCGCCTTGTCCTCCCCGATCAGGCTGACCCGGGCGGGGCGGATGGCCTCACCGTCCAGCTCCCGCAGGCGGCACAGCCGCCGGATAGAGTCCGTCCGCAGTCCGGTTACGGTGACGCGGTAGAGCTTTTCCGCCCCGTGGCTGGGGTGCAGAAGGGCCTGGGCAAAGGCCCCGTCGTTGGTCAGAAAAAGGAGGCCCTGGGAATCCACATCCAGCCGTCCCACAGGGTAGACACGGCAGCCACAATCCGCCACCAGCTCCGTCACCAGATGGGCGGCGTGGGGGTCTGAAAGGCTGCAGGTGTAGCCCCGGGGCTTGTTGAGCATCAGATAGCACTTCTCCGGTTCCAGGGGCAGCGGCTCTCCGCGGACCAGGATCCGGTCCCGCGCCGGGTCAGCCCGGTCCCCCAGGCGGGCCGTCGCACCGTTGACGGTCACAGCCCCCTCCTGAATCCATGCCTCCGCGGTCCTGCGGGAGCAGAGGCCCGCTCCCGCAATCAATTTTTGCAGCCGCTCCTCCACGTTACCCCCTCCTTGTGCTATGCAGACCGGTCCATACGGATCCCCGTCCCCTGTCCGCAGAGCAGGGGCGTACGCCCGATCTCCTCCCCGTTGACAAGGACCACTGCCTCCCCCACAATGGCGCCGGCGGCCACAGGCGCCGCGATCTGCTCCGGCACATCCCAGCTGACCGCAGTCTGATCCGCCTCGCCGATGGGGTAAGCCACTGTCTCCGCCGCCAAAAGCGGCACCGCCTCCTGCATACCCAGTTTCACGCCGACGGTTCCCAGCTGTTCCCCAGCCGTAACCATCGCTGTCCGCAGATAGGCGGAAAAACCGTAGTCCAGCAGAGCGGTATGATCTGCCCAGTCATTGCCGTCCCCCAGAGTGACGGCGATCAATGTCTGCCCGTCCCGCCGGGCAGCGGAGACCAGGGTGCGACCCGCCGCCTTGGTATAGCCGGTCTTGACGCCGATACAATCCGGGTAAGTTGACAGAAGTTTATTATGGTTGACCAAAGTCCTGGTACCCATGGTGATGCTGCGGGTGGATACAATCCGGGCAAAGGTCTCGTTCTGGAGCGCCGCCCGGGTCAGGACCGCCATATCCCTGGCGGTGGAGTAGTGTTCTTCATGATCCAGGCCGTTGGGATTGGCAAAGGAGGTCTGCTCCATGCCCAGAGCGGCGGCCTTCTCATTCATCCACCGGACAAAGGTCTCCACTGACCCGGCCGTGCAGTGTGCTACAGCCAAAGCGGCGTCGTTGCCGGAGGACAGCATGAGCCCATAAAGGAGTTCCTCCAGCGTGATACGCTCCCCTGCCGCTAGATACATGGAGGAGCCCTCCGCCATGTCCTTCGCTGTTACGGTATAGACACGGTCAAGCGGGCAGCGCTCGATGGCCACGAGGGCCGTCATAATTTTCGTGATGCTGGCAATCAGCATCGGTTCCTCCGCATTTTGCGCATATAAGATCCGGCCGCTCTCCCCATCCATCAAGACGGCAGCCCGGGCCGAGGTGCCCACCGCCTCCGCCGCAGGGGAAAAGGCCAGGGCCAGAGCGGCGGCGCACAGCAGAGAAAGCATTCGTTTCATAACCATCACCTGTTTTCAAAGATCATGGTTATCCTGCCCGCCGGAGAGAAAAGTCAAACTGGTAATATTTTTCCCAGACGAAACGCATTCAGGCGCCTTTACCCTAAAACTCCTCCTGGGGCGACTCCTCTTTTTTCAGCATATTGGCAACCTTGTCCACAAGGTCCGGCACCATCTCCACAATGCGGTCCATGGTGCCAACCGCCGGGACCGCCACCGGCAGCACCCGCACTGTCCCCTCCTTGAGGACCAAAAAGGCCACCGGCGTGATCTTTACGCCGCTGCCGATGCCGCCGCCGAGGTTTTGCCGGGCATCAGCCGGCTTGGATTGGCCGCCGTATTCCGCGCCGCCGCCGCCAAAGCCGAAGGAGACCTTGGAAATGGGGATCAGGGTCATGCCCTCCGCCTGGATGGGCTGGCCTACAATAGTATTGGCGTCCACCATCTCCCGGACCTTTCCCATTGCCTCCTGCAGCATGCCGCTGAGGGGATTGCTTTTATTGTCCATGCCCTCCGTCCTTTCTCAGGCCGCATGGGCCTGCTTGGTTTTTTTCACTTGTTCTTCCTTCTCCTCCGGCGCGCCAATCTTCCGAAATCCGGTGTACCAGCGGAGAAGGCCGCCTGCGGCGCAAAGGCCGATCCACAGCAGGGAGCCGACGCGGGCGTGGAGCAGCAGCTCCCCCTCCCCCACCGTCCGCTCCTGCTGAAAGTCAAGAGACAGGCGGATATCCGATTTTCGAACGGTCAAAAGCTCCTGAACCAGCGGAAACAGTGCATTTGCAGCGGCCTGAGCCCGGCCATAGGCCATGGCGGAATCCGCCGGGTCCTCCCCGCCGAAAACGAGCTGCAGGCGGAGATTGTCCACTACCAATTTTCTTCTGGCACGCCTCAATGCCTTTCGCAGCACCGGCGGCAGGGTCTCCAGGCTGTATTGGATCTGCCTGAGCCGGCAGTCCAGCCCCTTTTTTTGCCCCTTTGGCTGGGCTTTTCCTTCCTCCTTGGCAGAGGATCCTGTTTTGTCCGTCTCTTTCTTTTGTTCCGCCTTGTTTTCCGCTTGTTCGCCTGCATCGGTTTCAGGCGGATACAGCGGTATAGATACAGGGCCGATCCCCAGGCGCAGCGTCAGCCCTTCCTGCCAAAGGGCGTGGAGGCTGACCGGCAGCGCCAGCAGGGCAGCCAGGATCAGAAGAACAACAGCCAGGATGATCCATCCTGCCATATCCGGAAAGCCTCCTTCCTTAGTCTGTGGACCGCCTCAGGCGGCTATGGTTTCACAGCGGCGGCCGGCTCCTCCGAATCCCCGTTTTGGGGTCCATCCGTTCCGGGAAGACTGCCGTCCTCCCCCAGCCGCAGCTGCCCCTCCGCCTCCAGGCCGGGAATCTCCGGCAGCTCCTCCAGGGAGCTTAAGTGAAAGGAGCGGAGGAATTTTTTGGTGGTGCGGTACAAAATAGGCCGCCCCGGAACCTGCAGCCGCCCGCATTCCTCGATCAGCCCCCGCTCCAGCAGCAGCCCCACGGTATAGGAGCTGTCCACCCCGCGGACCTGCTCCACATAGGCCCTGGTGGTGGGCTGGTAGTAGGCGATGATGGTCAGAGCCTCCAGCGCGGGCTGGGAGAGCTTGGCCGGGCGGCGGATCTCAAAGGCCCGGCGGATCACCTCGCCGTATTCCGGCGCCGAGCACATCTGCCAGCTGTCCTCCATCCGCACCAGGCGGATGCCCCGCCGGTCAAAGGCATAGGCGTCGGCAAGGCGCTGCAAGATCTGCTCCAGCGTGGTCCGGTCCGTCTCCAGCGCCTGGCACAGCCGCTTGATCTCCACCGGCTCTCCCGCTGCAAACAGAATACCCTCTACAGCCGATTCCAATTCTTTCATTTCCAGCGTCATGTCCTCGTCCCCTCCGGAGAGCCTGCCTCCACAGCAGGCTCCACAGCCGCTACTGTGCAATCCCGCTCACCGCCGGCCAGACGCAGCACATGGTCCTTGCACATCTCCAGTACCGCCAAAAACGTCGCAACCAGCTCACTGCGGCTGCGGCTGCCGCGAAACAGGAGCAGGAAACGGGTAATGCCGCCGCTCTTCAGGCGGCGGAGAATCTCCGCGGCCTTATCCGCCACAGGATACGGCTCCCTCCGCACAATTTCCTGAAAGGCGGAGGCCGGCGGAGGCGCCAGGCGCTCATTGCGCTCGGCAATAGAACGGAAGGCAGAGAGCAGGTCCTCCGGCTCGTGCTGGTAGAGATACACCCTTCCCCGCTCCACCGGCTCGGGATTTTTCGTCAGAATGTCCCGGCCAAACTCCCCCAAAGCTGCCATCTTCTCCAAAACGGCCTGCACCCGCTGATAGGTGTCGCCGTTGCGCCGCTCCTCCAGGGAGCGGATCAATAGCTCCATCTCACTCTGGGTCTCTTCATCCTCAAGGGACAAAAGCATCCTGGTCTTCAGATACATAAGGTGGGCGGCCATGGTGATAAATTCGCTGGCAATCTCCAGGTCCAGCTGCTTGCGCTGCTCCAGATAGGCAAGGTACTGCTCCAGGATCAGCGCAATGGGGATGTCCTGGATCTCGATCTTATTTTTGCTCAGCAGGAAGAGAATCAGATCCAGCGGCCCCTCAAAGTCCTCCAGTTCCTCCGTGCTGGGCCGGGGACGCACCACATGCTCCAATTTAAAAACGGGACTGTCCAGATCATTCACCTCACCACAAGCCAAATATCGCGCCAAACACCTGCAGCACCGCGTTGTACATGGTATTCACCACACCGTTGAGGGCGCCGACGGCAATCAGCACAAAAAGCAGCAGCATCCCATACCGCTCATACTGCATCAGCCTTCCATACATCCGGTCCGGCAGGAAGGCAAAGAGAACCTTTGACCCGTCCAGAGGCGGAATCGGGATCAGGTTGAACACCCCCAGGCCGATGCTGAGAAGGGCTGTCTGGATGAAAAAATCAAAGAGCCAGATCATGACACCCACAGCAGTTCCACTCAGAGCGGCATACAGCGCTCCATAGGCCAAAGGCATGCACAAAGCCGCCAGCAGGAAATTGGATACCGGGCCAGCCAGGGCGCACAGGGCCATTCCCCGCTTGGGGTTCTTGAAATACCGCATATCAACCGGCACCGGCTTTGCCCAGCCAAAGCCCGCAATCAGCATGGCCGCAAGGCCAAACCAGTCGATATGCTGCAGGGGATTGAGGCTCAGCCGGTGCATGCGCTTGGCAGTGGGATCCCCCAGGGCATAGGCTGCCAGGCCGTGACAGGTCTCATGGACGCTCAGGCACAGGAGCACTGCCAAAAGGCGCTTGAGAAGGTCTGATAACAGGTCCCATTGGATGCTGTTCCAAAGATCCTGGAAATTTTCCATGTACGTGCTCCTCTCCAGTCATACCCATATACTATACCAGACTCCCACAGAAATTACAAGGGAAATGGCGGGATTTGCCCCGCCCCTGCGCCTGCGGGAAACAAGCGCTGCACGCTGCTTACAAGCAGCCGCGAAAAGAGGACAGGGGTTCGATTCCCCTGTCCTCTGAATTTCCGCCGCAGCGGCACCGTGTCTCGGAGCATCCTGTTCCATTCCATCAGCCGCACTTGGAGTAGCCGCAGTCCCGGCAGGTGACGCAGCCCCCCTCGTGCTCCAGCTTGCTGCCGCACTCCGGGCAGAACTTGGCCAGCTTTGCCTCTGCCGGGCTGAAGTCCCGCTTAGCGGTGGGACCGGGGATCGGCGTGGGCTGCTGGGGGACGGGTGGCGTAACAGCCCCGCCCTTCTGGGCGCGGATCACCTTCTCCAGGCTCTTGGCAATGGCGTCGGGGCAGCTGGTTACCGGGACCCCCGGCTGCCGCAGGCAGGAGGGGCAGCGGATACCCTTGAGCTGCTGGATAATCTCCTTGGGATCCATGCCGCTGCGGATGGCCACAGAGACCAGCCGGGCTGTAGCCTCGCTCTGGCTGGGGCACCCGCCGGCCCGTCCGGTGTTGGTAAAGACCTCGCAGATCCCCTGCTCGTCGGAGTTTACTGTGATATAGAGGTTGCCGCAGCCGATCTTGACCTTTTCCGTAAACCCACTGGTTACCGACGGCCGGGGCCGGGGCAGGAGTCGGCCATAGTCCCCCTCGATGTGGCCCGTCTGGTGGGATTCCGGCTTTTCTGCCGTCTTTTCCTTCCCGTCGTTCACCGCCCGGATGTTCAGAACCTGCTCCTCACGGCTGCCATCTCTGTAAATGGTAGTCCCTTTACAACCAAGAGAGTAAGCCAACCGGTAGACTTCCTCTACATCCTCCTTCGTGGCGCAGTTGGGGAAGTTCACCGTTTTGCTCACAGCGTTGTCCGTGTAGTCCTGGAAGGCGGCCTGCATGCGAACATGCCAGATGGGCGAGACGTCGTGGGCGCAGACAAAGACTTTTCGGATCTCCTCGGGGATCCCCTCGATGTGGGCCAGGGTGCCGTGCTCCGCTACCTGGCGCATCAGCTCGTCGGAGTAGAGGCCGCAGCTGGCCAGCTTGTCCCTCAAAACCTGGTTGGTCTCCACCAGGTGGGTGTTGTCCATAACATTGCGGATATAGGCGTAAGCAAACACCGGCTCCACACCGCTGGAGACCCCGGCAATGATGGAGAGGGTGCCGGTGGGGGCGATGGTGGTCACTGTGGCGTTGCGCAGAGGAGCCTCGTCCTTCAAAGTGCTCTCAGCAAAGAGCGGGAAGGCTCCCCGGGTTTTGGCAAGGGCCCGGCTGGCCTCGTGCCCCCGGGTATTGATCCGCTCCATCAGGCTGCGGCCCAGCTCCACGCCCTCTTCGCTGTTATAGGGCACGCCCAGGTAGAGCAGCATGTCCGCAAAGCCCATGACGCCCAGGCCGATCTTCCGGGTGGCCCGGGTCATCCGGTCAATCTCCGGCAGGGGGTACTGGTTGACCTCGATGACATTGTCCAGGAAGTGGACCGCCTTGTCCACCGTGTCGTCCAGCTTTTCCCAGTCGATGGCGTAGCCGCTCTCTGTCTTTTTCAGGTGGCGCACCAGGTTGATGGACCCCAGGTTGCACGCCTCATAGGGCAGCAGCGGCTGCTCGCCGCAGGGGTTGGTGGACTCGATCTCCCCCACCTGGGGCACCACATTGTCCCGGTTGAGCCGGTCCAGGAAGATGATGCCCGGCTCCCCGGTCTGCCAGGCGGAGGTGACGATGGTGTCAAAGACCTCCTTGGCGTTGAGCCGGCCGGTGACGCGCTTGGTGGCCGGGTCAACGAGGTCGTAGTCCGCGCCCCGCTCCACGGCCTGCATAAACGCCTCCGTGATCCCTACGGAGATGTTGAAGTTGGTGATCTCCTTGGTGTTGTTCTTGCAGGTGATGAACTCCATGATGTCCGGGTGATCCACCCGCAGGATG
>CAJFPI010000188.1 GCA_904398675.1 uncultured Oscillospiraceae bacterium | reverse complement strand
GTCTCAAAGTCGGGGCCGTGATCCAGGTGCAGGGCGATGGGGATGTTGGGGCACTCGATCACAGCGGCCTCCACCAGCTTGACCAGGTAGGTGTGGTTGGCGTAGGCGCGGGCGCCCTTGGAGACCTGAAGAATCAGGGGCGCGTTGACCTCCTTGGCGGCCTCGGTGATGCCCTGGACGATCTCCATGTTGTTGACATTGAAGGCGCCGATGGCGTATCCGCCGTTATAGGCTTTTGCGAACATATCCTTTGTTGTTACAAGGGGCATATCTCGTATCCTCCCTATATAAAGAATCTTCCTTAATGATATCACTTTTTTGTGAAAATGCAACTGTTTACAAAAACAAAAAGGGGTGTTAAACTCTTCTTAGATTTGTTGATTTGGAGGTATCACAAATGAAAGAACTCAAAGGCGCATGTATCATTGGTCAGTCCGGCGGACCCTCTTCCGTCATCAACTCCAGCGCATACGGCGTCATTCGCACCGCTCTCGACAACCCCATGATCACCAATGTCTACGGCGCGGAGCACGGCATCAAGGGCGTTCTCAACGACCGGCTCTTTGATATGAGCAAGGAGGACCCCAAGGAGCTGGAGCTTTTAAAGTATACCCCCTCCTCCGCTCTGGGCTCCTGCCGCTACAAAATGGCGGACCCCGATGTGGACGACACCGACTATAAGCGTATCCTGGAGATCTTCAAAAAATACGATGTCCGCTACTTTTTCTACAACGGCGGCAACGACTCCATGGACACCTGCAACAAGATCTCCAAATATATGATGAAGGCGGGCTATGAGTGCCGGGTGATGGGCGTGCCCAAGACCATAGACAACGACCTCTTCGGCACCGACCACTGCCCCGGCTTTGCCAGCGCGGCCAAGTATATCGCCACCAGCTGCATGGAGGTTTATCAGGACGCCCGTGTCTATGACACCGGCATGATCTGCATTATTGAGATCATGGGCCGCCACGCCGGATGGCTCACCGCCGCCTCCGCCATGGCCACCTACGCCGGCTCCGGTCCTGACCTGATCTATCTTCCGGAGACGGATTTCGACATGGACAAGTTCCTCGCCGATGTCAAGCGGGTCTACGCGGAAAAGGGCAACTGCATGGTAGCTGTGTCCGAGGGCATCCACTACGCCGACGGCTCCTTCGTCTCCGAGGCCAAGACCTCCGCCACCGACGGGTTCGGCCATGCCCAGCTGGGCGGCCTGGCTGCGCTGCTGGCGGACCGTGTCAAGCGGGAGACCGGTGCCAAGGTCCGCGGCATTGAGTTGAGCCTGCTGCAGCGCTGCGCGGCCCATCTGGCCAGCAAGACCGACTACGAGGAGTCCTTCATGGCCGGCAAGGCAGCCGTGGAGAACGCGGTGAACGGCCTGACCGACAAGATGGTTGGCTTTACCTGCACCCGGGAGGGCGGCAAATATGTCTGCCAGACCAAGCTCCTGAACCTCACCGATGTAGCGAACGTGGAGAAGAAGGTCCCTCTGGAGTGGATCAACGCCGACCACAACGGCATCAACCAGGGCTTTATTGACTACTGCCTGCCCCTGATTCAGGGGGAGACGGAGATGGTCAAGGAGAACGGCCTGCCCCGGTTTGCCCGCCTGAAAAAGGTCCTGGCGAAATAAAACTCGATTGCGGCAGATTTTATCACGTTGAAACAAACTTCCCTGGGAGTTGACAGGCAACTCCCAGGGAAGTTCTTTATTTGCATTTTTTACCGGTGCAGCTGGCGGGATCCCCCACAGCAGCTACGCCTCAAACTGGAACAGGTTCAGCCCTGTCTCCTCGTCATGCTTCCGGCCTACCCTGCCATCTATGCAGTGGATTGTCAGCTCGCAGGTGGCGGAGATGCGGCAGGCGTTGAGATGTCCGCCCTTCACGGCCAAGTCATGCCCACAGACGTTGATATGCAGATGGAGATAGGGCTCCTCCCCCGCTGTGGTGATGCTGCCCACCAGGGAGGTGATCTCCATGGGGCCGGTCAGCTCCTCCTTGTGGTACATCTGTTTCTCCACATCGTAAAGGCCCACCACCACCTGATCCGTCGCGCCGATACCGGTGACGCTGGCCAGCTTTACGCCCTCCGCACGGCAGAAGGCTGTCAGCTGCTCCATGACCTCCTCCCCGCGGTCGATGCGGACCACATAGTCCGTCCCAAACCTCCGATATTCCATGAAAATCCTCCTTCCAGAACGATTTTCTTTAGTATATCATCCTGTATGCCGCTGTACAAGGGAAAATTTTAAAGGATGATGCAGATCAGGCCGCCGCTGCCCTCGTTGACGATCCGCTGCAGCGTCTCCTGGAACTTTTTTCTGGCGTCCTCCGGCATCCGCTGGAGCTTGGCCTGGAGGTCCTCATTCACCAGCTCATGGAAACTGCGCCCGAAGATATTGGACTCCCAGATCTTGGAGGTGTCCCCCTCGAATTTCTCCATGAGGTAGTTGACCATCTCCTCGCTCTGTTTCTCGTTGCCCACAATGGGCGACACCGTGGACTCGATGTCCACCTTGAACATATGGATGGAGGGGGCGTTGGCCTTCAGGCGAACGCCGTATCGGCCGCCCTGGCGCATGATCTCCGGCTCCTCCAATATCAGCTCATCCATGGTGGGCATGACGATGCCGTAGCCCGTCTCATGGACGCTTTCCAATGCCGCTGAAACCTTGTCATAGGATTTTTTTACCTCCGCCAGGGACCGCAGCAGGCTGAGCAGATCCCCGTCGTCCGCCACGGTAAAGCCGGACTGTGCGCTGAGGGTCTCATAAAACAGCTGCCGGGGCAGCTCCAGTTCCACTGATGCCACGCCCTTGCCAAGATCCATGCCCGTCAGCCTGGAGGCGCTGATCTCCTCCCCTGTCCCGATGGCGGCCAGGGCCGCCTTCACCTCCCGCACATGGGTCAGCGACGCTGTGGCCTCCCGGATGCGGCTGTAAATGCCGCTTTTGATGGGGTGATCCATCTCCAGGGCGTCCACCCAGGGGGGCAGGAAAAAGTCCATCTCGCTGACCGGGAACTCAAAGAGCACCGCCTTCATGATCTCCTTGATGTCCTGCTCGTTGAGGGTCAGGCAGTTGATGGGCATGCAGGTGACGCCGTGTTTCTGGGAGATCTCCTCGCTGATGGCCAGGGCCCGCTGGGACCGGGGATCGGTGGAGTTCAGGAGGACGATGAAGGGCTTTCCCAGCTCCTTCAGCTCCCGGATCACCCGCTCCTCCGGCTCCACATAGTCCTCCCGGTCGATCTCCGTGATGCTGCCGTCGGTGGTGATGACAATACCGATGGTGGAGTGCTCCGTAATGACCTTCCTGGTGCCGATCTCCGCCGCCTCCGCCATGGGGATCTCGTGGTCAAACCAGGGGGTCATGACCATGCGGGGGCGGTCGTCCTCAAACTGGCCCATGGCCCCCTTTACCATGTAGCCCACGCTGTCGATCAGGCGGACGGAGAAGGTAACGCCATCCTCCAGGGAGACCTCCACCGCCTCCTCCGGGACAAATTTCGGCTCCGCTGTCATAATGGTCCGCCCGGAGCCGCTCTGGGGAAGTTCATCAATGGCCCGCTCCCGCCGGTAGACATTGTCGATATTGGGAATGACCTGCGTCTCCATAAACCGCTTGATAAAGGTGGATTTGCCCGTGCGGACGGGACCCAGGATGCCCAGGAATAGGCTGCCCTCCGTCCGCATCGCGATGTCCTGATAGATGGTCGTGTTTGTCATAGCACCGTCCTCTTTTCACTTTGGTCTCTTGCTCACACCTTATGAAAAATGGGACAGGAATATGATTTCATTTCTGTGTCCCCTGCCCTGCTTGCCGTAAAAATTTGTTTCCTCGTCAAAACAGACAAAGAAACGGGGAAAAGATTGTGTAGGTTTGTTTCCTTTTCCTTCTTTACAGTAGCGCTTTAGCATGGTAAATTATTGGCAGTGAGCGGGACGCCCCGCATCAAAAAGGAGGATTTGTAACAGATGAAAAGAATGCTTTCTCTGCTGCTGGCCCTTGTGATGGCCCTGGCCCTCGTGGCCTGCAGCAGCAACGGCGGAGAAAATACCACAAACAACGGCGGCAATGCCGCAAATAACGGCACCGGAAACAACGTCGGCAGTGATGACACCGGCGACACCGACGCTGAGAGCGATCTGGCTTATGTCCAGGACAAGGGCACCCTGGTGGTGGGGATCACCTACTTCTCCCCCATGGACTACAAGGAAGAGGGCAGCGACGAGTGGATCGGCTTTGACGCCGACATGGCCAAGCTTTTTGCCGACGAGCTGGGCGTGGATGTGGAGTTTCAGGAGATCACCTGGGACTACAAGGTGGAGGAGCTGAACTCCCGGGCCATTGACTGTGTCTGGAACGGCATGACTTTGGATGAGAGCGTCATGGCCGCTATGTCTACCTCTGTCCCCTACTGCACCAACTATCAGGTGCTGGTGGTGCCGGCTGACCGGGCCGCCGACTTTGAGGGCCTTACATCCCTGGAGGGGCTGAACGTTGCAGTGGAGTCCGGCAGCGCCGGTGAGACTGCCGCTGAGGCTCTGGGCGCCACCACTGTCCCTGTTCAGGCCCAGGCCAACGCCCTGATGGAGGTCTCCGCAGGCACCTCTGACGCGGCTGTTATTGATTTTCTGATGGCCGATTCCATGGTTGGCGAGGGTACCAGCTACGCCGACCTGACTTACACCCTGAACCTGAATGACGCCCAGGATCTGCCCGCTGAGGAGTACGGTGTTGGTTTCCGGCAGGGCTCTGACCTGGTGGATGCCTTCAATACCTTCTGGGCGGAGAAGATTGCCGATGGGACCGTACTGGAGACTGCCACCACCTATGGCCTTCAGGGCTCTGTGATTCTGGACTGATCTCCGCACAACTTAAATGCGCATGGCCAAGGCAGAGGGCGGTTCCGCCCTCTGCCTTTGGGCGGCTATCCCCCTGAATCCACATCCAGAGAGGACGATTCCATGATCGAATTTTTCACTTCCAGCACCTTTCAAACTGTGCTGTCCGCCCTGAACAGCGGCTTTCTCAAGACGCTGCAGCTGTTTTTCATCACCCTCATCGGCGCATTGCCGCTGGGCCTTATCATCAGCTTTGGCTCCATGAGCCGTTTCGCTCCCCTGCGGTGGCTGACCCGCGCCGTGGTCTGGATCGTCCGCGGAACGCCCCTGGTGCTGCAGATCATCGCTTTATTCTATGTGCCGGGCATTTGGAAATGGTTTAACTGGCCCAGCGGGGAATCCGGCCGGATGATGGCGGTCTGCGTGGCCTTCATCATCAACTACGCCTGCTATTTCTCCGAGATCTACCGCGGCGGCATTCAGGGCGTCCCCAAGGGGCAGCAGGAGGCCGGGCAGGTGCTGGGCATGACCAAGCTGCAGATCTTTCGCCACATCACCCTTCTGCAGATGATCAAGCGTATCGTTCCTCCCATGTCCAACGAGGTCATTACGCTTGTGAAGGACACCTCCCTTGCCCGGGTCATCTCCCTGCAGGAGGTCATCTGGATGGGCGAGTCCTTCATGAAGGGGAACTCCGGCATCGCCGGTCTTGTGTGGCCCCTGTTCTTTACAGCGATCTACTATCTGGCCTTCAGCGGTATCGTGACCGTGCTCCTGGGTCAGCTGGAGAAAAAACTGGCGTTCTTTCAGTGAGGAGGGATGGACATGGCAATTTTGGAAGTTCAGCATATTGAAAAGCACTTCGGTCCCACCAAGGTTCTGGAGGACATCAGCTTTTCTCTGGAAAAAGGACAGGCCCTGGCCATTATCGGCTCCTCCGGCAGCGGAAAGACCACGCTGCTGCGGTGTCTCAACTTTCTGGAGAAACCCAGCGGCGGCACTATCTCTGTGGGCGGTTCAGTGATCTTTGATGCAGACGACCCCAACACGCAGAAGGAGAGTGAGGTGCGGAAAAAGCGTCTCCACTTCGGTATGGTGTTTCAGTCCTTCAACCTTTTTCCCCAGTATACGGCGCTGAAGAATATCACTCTGGCCAAGGAACTGCTGGCTCAGGAGCAGCCCGATTTCAAAGCTCGGAAGAAAGAGATTCTAAAGGAAATCGAGTCGGAGGGACGGGAGCTTTTGGCTAAAATGGGACTTTCCGACCGGGCGGAGCACTACCCCAGCCAGCTCTCCGGCGGACAGCAGCAGCGGGTGGCCATTGCCCGGGCGCTGGCCCTGCACCCGGACATTCTCTGCTTTGACGAGCCCACCTCTGCCCTGGACCCGGAGCTGACAGGAGAGGTGCTGAAGGTGATCCGGTCCCTTGCCGAGCAGAAGACTACCATGATCATCGTTACCCACGAAATGGCCTTTGCCCGGGACGTGGCGGACGACGTGATCTTTATGGATGGCGGCGTCATTGTGGAGCAAGGACCGGCCAGAGAGGTCATTGAACATCCCCGTGAGGAGCGGACCCGCCGTTTTCTCTCACGCTATTCGGAAAACTGACAGGATTTACCCCCATATAGCAGAAGATGGAACAGCCCCGGAGCAGATGCATCTGCTCCGGGGCTGTTTTTTCCCTTCTTCGATCAGACCCGCCGGCGTGGGATCAGCAGCAGGCGGTCCGCCGGAATAGCGGCCTCGCTCTCCAGCTCGTTGGCTGCGAGGATATCGGCCCCAGTGGTGTGATACTGCTTGGCAATATCCCACAGCCGCGCCCCATCGCCGAATTTCCGCAGCACAATGGATGCGCCGCGTTCCCCCTCCCCTGCCGGTTCCTCCAAGGTACCGTCGCTGACATAGGTCCGCTGGCTCCGGATGCCGGTGTCGATGGTAAACTCCGGCGTGAACCGCACCTCGATTCCCTCCGGCGTAGGACTGGCTGCAACCTCTCCCGGGCAGTGAACTCGAATCATCGGGTCACTGCCGTCGCTAATGTCGATTTCTCCCCGCAGCTGAATATCCTTTTCTGTCATCAGCAGTGCGTCGTTTTCATCCAGGTACAGCACACACAGAGAGACCGGCGTCACTGCCATGGCGCCATCTTCCCCCCGCTGGAGCGCGCAGCTCCCACAGCGGACCGAAGCATCCACTACCTGCTTGGCCGCTACCCCGGTCTCTACCATCTCCCGCATGTTCTGTTTCTTGCTGTAGGAGTGTGTCTGCTCCAGCACGGTAAGAGTTTTCCGCTCCAGCTTTGCCTCCTTTTTGATGCTGTAGAGATCGGAGAGGAACCGCAGCTGCCGTTTCTCCAGGATCTCAATTTGGGAGCGGATGTGGAGGGACATAGTGACGGTGTGACCCTCCTCCCGGTCGTTTTCCGAGCCAAGCTGATATTCAAAGCCGGTGAGAGCGTAGGACACCCGGGCAGAGCCGGCCTCCTCCGGAACCGTGGTCTCTACAATTTGGGAAAAAAGGTACTCCTGGGAGAGATTTCCCAGCTCCCCTGCCGTGTCCAAATACAGGATCTCGCCGCGCACGATGCCCTTCATGACCAGCTTGTTTCCAATGATCTTTGCCTCGGCCGGGTAGATTTCTGTGCGGGTATTCAGGATCTCCCGGATTTCCCGGCGGCTGGCGGAAAGGCTCATCTCCTCCACATAAGAGAACTCACGCTCCATGGTGTCGGCAATGACCGTGGTCTCTGCTGTGTCCTCCAGCAGCTGCAGCCCTTCCGCCTCCTGGTCGACTGCCGTACACAGCTGTACGCTGCATTCTTTATAGACTGTCGGCTCCAGGACAAGGTCCGCCCGGATCAGCAGCTTGCGCGGGTTGAGCAGCCGGGCGTCGATGCTGCGCAGCTCTGCTGCCACACAGAACTTATCCCCTGCCGCCAGGTCTCGTGTCTCACAGTAATTGTGGAACGGGATGGAGAGATGGACTGCGCCCACCTCCCGCCCTCCCTCCGGCACAAACAGGACGTTTGCTTTGATGACGCCGTTGACCTCCACCCGTCCATCCGGCGTCAGGTCCTTGTTATGTACCAATACCGCGCCGGAGGCCTCCACAACCCGCCCCACATCGGCACAGTAATCCGGCACAATGGCCTCCTGGGTGGTCTCGAAAGCCGAAGGACTCTCCGCCGCCGCCTCATAATAGAGATAGGTCTCCTTTTTTAAATTCAATTCCATGTCCAGCCTCCCTATGACGGTTTCCTTACCGCCATTGTATGAGGGGAGGTACAACCTTCATACCTGAATCTTGAAGATTTTCCGCAAAAGGCTTCCCAGCAGCTTGGGCGGCTTTACAATCACAACCTTCATACGCACACACTCCTTATCTTCTACGCATACATGCCCACCCACAGGCGATGAGCAGGAATGAGATGAGAAAGAGCAGCGCACCCACCGGAAAAATCGCTGCAATCAGGATTCCCAGGCCCAGTGTCAGGGCAAAGAGCCCCAGAAAACGGCAGCTGTTGTGTCCCATGCCCGGCACGCCCCCTTTCCAATCGATTCACTACCAGTATATCCTCTTCCCTGCCGTCTGGTGACTGCGGAGCTGCGGAAAACAACCCCAGGGGGGCATGCCGTTTGATACGGCATGCCCCCCTGGAATGTGGTGATATCAACTCAGTCCGGATTTTTTCCGGCTGTATCCTGCAGCTCGCGCAGGGCGGTGGAAAGCCGGTTGAATGCAAGCGGCAGCTGCCCGACAGCCACATCCATCTTCCGAAGCTCTCCTGCCACATGGGCGCTCACTGTCTCAAAGGTGTTCAGCAATTCCTGATAGCGCAGGGAGAGCGTGGATAACTCCTCCTCCATCTTGCTATGGACATCTGCTGCGTGTTGCCCGGCCTCACGCTCAATCGCCTGTGCCCGGGCCTGCGCCTCCTGAAGAATCTGATCGGCCCTCTTGTGTGCATCCAGCTCGATTCCGGCAATATGCTGTTTCATGCTGTCATACTCTTTCGCCTGCGCCTCCATCTCCCGGAGGCTGCCGGCCTGCGCCTGGAGCTGTTCCACCTGCGCCTGCAGTGCATCGCGTTCTGCCGAAACGGTGTCCAGAGATGTTTCCAGGGCTGCACACTGTTCCCGGATCACATGCAGCTCCTGCTCAAACTGGTCCCGCTGGGATGCCTTCTCCTGCAGCATGTCACGCTCCTGCTCCAGGGCTGCAATCCGTTCTCCGCTCTCCCGAGCCGCATTGGCAATATAGTCCATCACATCCTGACGGTTAAAACCGCCGAAGGCGGCGTTACGAAAAGTCATCTCCATGGCACTTCCCCTACTTTCTGTCACAAGTAGATGTAGTATAACATATTCCGGCCTGTTTTGCAACCGGCGTTGTTCTGACGACATATTCCCCGCTCCATCTCCTGGATTGCGGCTGTATGGCCAAAGTCTCTTTATTCGACAATAACAAATGATTTTTGGCGTTTGCGATTAGGTGTTGACATGGAAAAACATTCCATTTTATCCTAAGTTAAGAATAACGTTTTCCGAGCCACCCGCCCTACAGACATCCGTCCATGGGCATCTGGCCTGGGCAGGGCGGCCTGCCGCCTGCTCACTGGGTTCCAACGGAAACGGTGGGGCCTTCCGTGATTGAAAAGGAAAATGGATTCTTACGCATATACGCATCTGCCGCCAGACAGCAGGCCGGCACCGTTTTCCCTGCGGAGCATCCATGTCCTTGACATGGATGCTCTTTTTCTGCCCTGCGCCCCTCCATTCTGCAGGGCCAGGATGTATGGATTGAAAGGAGGATTTCTCATCGAAACGTTGTTTTCTTATTTTAAGGAGAGCTGGGAGAAAAAGCGTGCTCCCCAGGTTCTCCACACCCGGCAGCGCTGGGACGCCAAGGCCCCGGAATGGGAGCACGGCATGGAGAAAGATACCGTCATGAAACAGGTAACGGCCGCCCGGATAGAAACGGCAGTGCGTTTCCTGACCAGCAAGGGCTGCCTGACCGGCAGCCAGGATGTGATCGATATCGGCTGCGGCCCAGGGCGCTTTGTGGCGGAATTTGCCAAAACGGCCCGGTGGGTAACGGGGACGGACCTCTCTTCAAAAATGCTGGAGTTCGGCGCAGCATACTGTCAAAAAAAGGACCTGGAAAATGTCTCCTTCGTTCCCTGTGACTTCGAAACGGTCTCTTTGGAAGAGATGGGGTGGGAGAAAAGCTTTGACCTGGTTTTTGCCTCCATGACGCCGGCTTTGAGTACCTTTTCCAGCCTGGAGAAAATGATCCGGATGAGCCGGGGGTTCTGCTGTGACAGCTGCTGTATTTTGACCCGGAGCACAATGGAGGATGAACTGTGCAAAGCCCTCGGCGCAGAAACGGTTGGGCCGGTTTGGGACGGCAGGCTGTTTTATACTCTGCTGAATCTTGTATGGCTGATGGGATATTTCCCATATACGGACTACTACCCTATCGCATATACCGACAGGCAGGCCGTCACTATGGAAATGGTGCGTGAAAAGCTGCAGCGGATCTGCAAGGGGACAGAATTGGAGGAGTGGCAGGTGGAGAAGGGCTACCGCCATTTGATGGACCTGTCGGAGGACGGCGTATATGAGGACCGCTGTTCCAACTGGTACGGGGCTGTGTTATGGGACGTTCGGATCCGGACGGAAAGATGCGAAGAGATCCAGACAGGAAGAGGAAAGGCGAAATGATTAAGATTGCGATATACGGGAAGGGCGGCATCGGGAAGTCCACCACTACAGCCAACATGGCCGCCGCCCTCAGCGACCGAGGGCTGAAGGTGATGCAGATCGGCTGTGATCCGAAGGCGGACTCCACACGGCTGCTGATGGGGCGAAAAATCCCCACGGTATTGGATCAGATCCGGAATAATCCCCAGCTGGAGCTGGGAGACATTCTGTTTGAGGGCTACAATGGCATCTGCTGCGTGGAGGCCGGCGGTCCCACCCCCGGAATCGGCTGCGCCGGCCGCGGCATCATCACCGCCTTTGAAAAACTGGAGGAGCTGGGGGCCTATGAGGCCGTGCAGCCGGATGTAGTCCTTTACGATGTGCTGGGCGATGTGGTCTGCGGCGGCTTTGCCATGCCCATCCGGGGCGGATACGCCGACCGGGTGTTTATCGTCACCTCCGGGGAGATGATGGCCCTGTATGCGGCGGACAATATTGTGACAGCGCTGAAAAACTTTGGCAAGCGGGGATACGCCAAATACGGCGGATTGATCTTAAACTGCCGCAATGTGGAGCGGGAGCAGGAGCTGGTAGACCAGCTGGCGCGGGACACCGGGGGAAAAATCGTGGGGATCCTGCCCCGTTCCTCTGTGGTGCAGCAGGCGGAGGAGCTGGGGAAAACGGTGGTGGAGGCCTTTCCGGACAGCTCTATGGCCCGGGACTACACCGCCCTGGCAAATGCCGTATTGGAGGAGTGCGCCGGTGAATAAGACGAAAAGCTGCTGTCTGTTTGAGGATCAGCTGGAGTTCTTCTCCCCCATGCCCCATCGCATCAAGGGTACTGAGCGGGACGGACTGCCGGAATCCTTTGATCTGCATGTGGCCCCCTCCGCCTGCGGGCGGCGGATGGCCATCGGCTCTTACCAGCGAAACAGCCGCAACCGGCGCGCGCATCTGTACATCAGCGAGTCGGACATTGTCTCCGGCTGCTACGAGGACCTGGTGCCGGAGGCTGTGGCGCAAATCCTGGCCACGGTCAAACCGGCCCCCCGGGCTATCTCCGTGATTGTCACCTGTATTGACGACCTGCTGGGAACTGACCACGAGGCGCTTTTGATGCTGCTGCAGAAGAGTTTCCCGGAGACCCACTTCTGCATCAGGCGGGTGGACCCCATCCGGCGGCACACCGCACCGCCGCCCCCGGTGAATATGCAGGTCAGCATGTTCAGCATGCTGGACCCCTCCACCGTACGGGAGGATGCCATCAATCTGATCGGCAACATGCCGCCGATTGTAAAGGATTCCGAGCTGTTTTCCCTGGCCGGGGAAATGGGGCTGCAGGTGCGGCAGATTGACGACTGCGCCACCTTTGACGACTTCCTGGCCATGTCAAGGAGCCGGCTGAACCTGGTCACCACCCCCATCGGGCTGGCGGCAGCCCAGGAGATGGAACAGCGGCTGGGGCTGCCCTATCTGTACGCCCCCGGCACCTACAGGATCGAGAAGATCTCCGCCGCCTATCAGGCCATTGCGGAGCGGACGGGGAAAGCGCTCCCCGACCTGTCTTCCTATCAGGAGACCGCCCGGCGGGAGATTGCGGCGGCCCGGGCCCGCCTGGGCGACACGCCGATTGTGGTGGATTCCTCCGGGGATTTCCGCCCCCTCAGCCTGGCCAGGACGCTGCTGGAGTATGGCTTTTGCGTCCGCCTGGTGACAGAAAACCTGATCTTTGACGGCGACCTGACAGACTACCACTGGCTCCGTGAGAACCATCCGGAGGTGGAGATCCTTCCGCCCAACAGCGCGGAGCTGGACCGCCGCTCGGAGGAGCTTGCCGGCTGCCTTTGCATCGGATTTTCCTCCGCTTACCTTCTGAACGCCAAGCACCTGGTGGACTTCCCCGATCTGTTCTTCTTCTACGGATTCCATGCGGTTCATGTGCTGATGGAGCGCATGATCGCCGCCTGTGACTGTGAGGCGGACTTTGGGAAAATCATGCGGGAAAGCGAGGGGATGGCGAAATGAGCCAGCTGTGTTTCTATCTTCCCCCCTTCTCCAGCGATTACGCAGGGGCCTGCTCCAGCCTCTTTGACCTGGAGGGGATGGTCATCATTCACGACGGCGCCTGCTGCAGCCGCAACTATGTGGGCTTTGACGAGCCCCGGTGGTTTGGACACAAGCGCCCCATTTTCTGCTCCGGCCTCCGCGAGGTGGACGCCGTGCTGGGGGCGGACGACAAGCTGATCGAAAAAATCCAAAAGGCCCTCCAAACCATGGATCGCCCCCAGTTTATTGCCATATTGGGCAGCCCGGTCCCCACCGTGATTGGGGCGGATCTCCAGGGGATCGCCATGGAGCTGGAGGACGCTGTCGGGATCCCCTCCTTTGGCCTAAGCACCACCGGTCTCTCCTACTACAACAGGGGCATTGACCTGACAGCGGCGGCGCTGGTAAGCCGGTTTACACAGCCCAGGACAGGCGGCCGCCCCGGCACGGCGAATATCCTGGGGCTCACGCCGCTGGACTTCTCCGACAACGAAAACGCGGCGGATCTGCGTGTCTTTCTGGAGACTGCAGGCTGGCGCGTAGGCTGCAGCTTTATGATGGGTGCCTCCCTGGAGGATATCCGGGATGCCGCCAACGCGGAGGTCAACCTGGTGGTGTCACAGTCCGGAATGGGGCTGGCCCGGAGGATGTGGCAGCGGTGGAGGATCCCCTATGTGGTGGGGACCCCGGCCGGCACAGACCACACGGCGCTGGCGGAGCGCATCAAGCGTGCCTGTGAAACCGGCGTGTGCATCCCAATGGGGGAGGCGTCTCTGGAGCCGGGCGGCGTCCTGATTGTAGGGGAGCAGGTCCTGGCCAACACCATCCGGGAGCGGCTTGCCGCCCAGTACGGCCTGCATGGCGTCACAGTGGGGACCTTCTTCGGCCTGGACAGGGATCTGGCGCAGCCCTTTGATCTGGACCTGCCGTCAGAGGCCGCCCTGGTGGAACTGATCCAGAGCGGGCGCTATCAGGTTTTGGCGGGGGATCCCCTGCTGCAGGAAATCCCGGGCAGCGAACGGCTGGACTGCTTCTCCATCCCCCATGTGGCGGTATCCAGCAAGCTCTACTGGCACGACTATCTGCGCTTTGCCTCTGCTGAAATGGAGGGCCTGCTGGCCCGGATCGCCCAAGCAGGGCACAAATGCGCCGGAGAAACGGGCTGCGCGGTATAAATAAGGAGGGATTATCACGGAACCAACATACGCTGACCGCCTGGACCGGCGGCCTGAACACGGGGGCCTCCGGGTCCTGATTCTGCTCATCATCGCCATTGCGGCCATTCTGGTCTCCTTTATTGTGGGACGCTATCCGGTTTATCCGAACGACATTGTTCAGATCATCATCAGCAAAATCACAGGGGCTGCCTCTGGCATTGATCCGAATGCGGAACTGGTGTTTTTCAGTATCCGACTGCCCCGGGTGCTTTGCGCCTTTTTAGTGGGGCTGGGACTTTCAGTGGCTGGCTGCGCCTATCAGGGTGTGTTTCGAAACCCCATGGTCTCCCCTGACATTCTGGGCGCTACCGCGGGGGCGGGATTCGGCGCCGCCTGCGCCATTTTGTGGGGTTTCAACGCGGTGGGCATTCAACTGGTCTCCTTTGTGGTGGGGCTGTTTGCCGTAGGCGTGTCCTATCTGATCTGCGTGATCGTAGGAAAGCGGGCCAATGTCCTGCTGACGCTGATCCTTGCCGGCATGGTGGTCTCCGCCCTGTTCCAGGCCTGCATCTCGCTCATCAAGTATGTGGCGGACCCCTATACCAAGCTGCCGGAGATTACCTACTGGCTGATGGGCTCCCTGGCCTCTGTCAACTACTCGGATGTGCTGAAACTGGCCATCCCCATCGCCATCGCGCTGGTCCCTCTCTACTTATACCGGTGGCAGCTGAATCTCCTGGCCTTCTCCGACGAGGAGGCCAAGACGATGGGAGTAAACATCACAGTCATCCGGATCGTTGTGATCCTCTGCTCCACGCTGATTTCCGCCGCTGTGGTATCCGTCAGCGGCATCATCGGCTGGGTGGGGCTGGTGATCCCCCATCTGACCCGCATGATCGTGGGGCC
>CAJFPI010000187.1 GCA_904398675.1 uncultured Oscillospiraceae bacterium | reverse complement strand
TTGGCGCAGGGCGGATTGATTCCGCCCGAGCAGAGGAAATCAGCGGGGTCCCCGTTGACTGGTCAACGGGGCAATCGCGGCGATGCGTAGCGAGTTATAGAGGGGAAACCAGCTGCCGCATGCGCGGCTGACTGGAAAAGGCTGCCCCTCCGGCATTGCATCCGGTGGGGCAGCGCTTTTTCTGCGAAATAAGACGTTCCTCAGCTCAGCGGCGTAAAGCCTACGCTCTCAAACACAGCGGCCGCGTCGTCGGTGGAGAGGTAATCCAGGAAGGCCTGGGCCTCCTCCTGATGCTGGGTGATATTCAGCACAGCGGCGGGATAGATGACCTGGCCGCACATTTCAGCGGTGGCCTCATCCACCACGGTAAGGCCGGCGGAGAAGGCGTCGGTGGCGTAGATGATGCCGCAGTCCACGGTGGCCTCAGAAACCTGGGTGGTAACTTCCTTGACGTTGGAGCCGTAGGTCAGCTTGCCTGCGCTGGCCAGCGTGGCCTCGTCCAGCCCATAATAATCAAAGATTTTCTGGGTGTACTGACCAACAGGCACATCCTCGTTGCCCATAGCCAGCAGCACATCGCCGCTCTCCAGTAGCTCCGCCAGCTGGTCAAAGGACTCGATCCCTGCCGGGTTCCCCTCGGGAACAGCCAGCGTCACTTTGTTCTCCAGCAGGTCCAGACGGGTGTCAGAGAGGACAAAGTCCAGCCCCTCCGTGTTATCCTCGCCGCCGTTGGCATCCAGCTGATTCATCTGCTTGGGGGCGGCGGAGATGAAGATGTCACAATCAGCCCCCTCCTGGATCTGGGTCTTCAGAGTTCCGGAGGAATCAAAGTTGTAGGTGATGGTCACGTTGGGGGCAACGTCTTTGTACATCTCTGCGATCTGCTCCATAGTCTCCTGCATGGAGGCGGCGGCAAAGACAATGATCTCTACCTCCTCACCGGTGGTGTCGCCGTTGTCACCGGCATTGCCGGCGTTATTTCCAGCGTTGGCGCCGTTGTTGCCGGTGTTGGAGGCGCAGGCCACCAGGCTCACACAGAGCATGGCAGCCAGCAAAATAGACAAAAACTTCTTCATTGGGTAATACTCCTTTCAGGATAATGGTATGTATGAAAAAACCGCAGATGCGGTTAATTTAACGCGGGCCGTCCCGCCGGGGGAAACGGCGGGACGGCAGGGGGGAGAAGGATCATTTGCCAAAGGGACAAATGGGATAGCGGCAGGGCTTGCACCCGAGGCAGAGTCCGCCGTTGCCCATGCAGGCGATATCGGCTTTGGTCACTTCGACGCCGGCGGCCGCCCGGGGCAGCACCAGATCAAAGACAGTTGCGCCGGCGTACATCACGCAGCCGGGAAGGCCCATGATGGGAGTGCCGTCCTCGAAATAACCCAGGAGGAACATGGCGCCAGGCAGAACTGGGGCGCCGTAGGTGACGATCCGCGCGCCACTTTTTTTGATGGCGCCGGGGGTGTTGTCATCCGGGTCCACGCTCATGCCGCCGGTGCAGAGGATCAGGTCCACGCCCTTTTGACGCATCTCCTGGATGGCGCCGACAGTCATGTCCATCTCGTCGCTGACCACGGCATGCTCTGTCATTTCAATGCCGTAGGTCTTTAATTTTTCCACAATGACCGGCGTGAAGGTATCCTGGATCCGTCCCTTATAGACCTCGCTGCCGGTGGTAATGACGCCGGCGGTTTTCAGCCGGTAGGGCAGGAGCTCCAAAATCGGCCTTCCGCCGCCGATGGCCTCTGCTGCCTGGAGCTTTTCCTCCTCAATAATCAGGGGGATCACCCGGGTGCCGCAGAGCTTGTCCCCTGCTTTTACAGGGGAATTGGAGTGGCGGGTGGCGATCATGATGTCGTCCAGGGAGTTGATGGCGTTCAGCCGCTCCACATCTACACGGAAGAGCCCGTCACAGGCGGCAGAGAGCTCAATTTTGCCCTCCTTCACCTCGCTGCGGCCCATGTTGTCATTGGCACAGATCCGGTAGAGGCGCTCCGCAGCATCGTTCTCATGGACCATGCCGGGAACCATCTCCCAGACGTAGAGGTTTTCCTTCCCCATGCTCAGCAGAACAGGGATATCCTCCTCTGTCACCACATGGCCCTTGCGGAATCGGGCATCCTTATATTGGCCCTTGATAATCTGCGTCAGATCGTGGCAGAGCACGTGGCCCACGGCCTCCTCCGTTCGGATCAGTTTCATAAACGGCAGCCTCCTTCTTTCGGAGGGACCTGCCGGTCAAAAGGCCGCAGCATGCCCCTTCTTTATGTCCGATCTATTATAGCAGGCGGAGCTGAGCAGTGGCAAGCACGATATTCGACGATTATAAAATATCATTCGCGATTACCGAAAAAATGGAAAAGGGTTCCGGACAGACCGCCGGATTCCCCCTTGCCAAGCGCCGAAAGATTCAGTATACTGTAGCTGTGAAATTTTGCCTGGGATGGAAACTGCCATGAGAAATGTGATCACATCCATAGACCGCCAATCTCCGGCGGAGCGGGCGGGCGTCCGTGCCGGGGAGAGACTTGTCAGCGTCAACGGCCAGCCTGTCACGGATGTGCTGGACTATCGCTTTTTCTGCTATGACCCTGTGCTGCATCTGACGCTGGAGACGGCGGAGGGGCGGGAGAGGCATGTGACCGTGCGGAAGGGAGAGGGGGAGGAGCTGGGGCTCAACTTTGCGTCCTATCTGATGGACAAGGCCCGCTCCTGTGCCAACCGGTGCATCTTCTGCTTTGTGGACCAGATGCCCCCCGGCATGCGGGAGACGCTGTATTTTAAGGATGACGATGCCCGCCTGAGCTTTTTGATGGGCAATTATGTCACCCTCACCAATCTCAGCGGTCGGGAGATCCAGCGGATCATTGACCTCCGGATCAGCCCCATCAATGTCTCTGTTCACACCACGGATCCGGCCCTCCGGTGTGAGATGCTGCGAAACCGCCGGGCGGGGGAGAGCATCCAGGTGATGCGCCGTCTGGCGGAGGCGCGTATTACCATGAACTGCCAGATCGTTTCCTGCCCCGGCATCAACGACGGCCCCGCCCTGGAGCGGACCCTCCGGGAACTAGGGGAGCTGTATCCGTCGGTAGAAAGCGTGGCGGTGGTGCCGGTGGGGCTGACCCGCTATCGGGAGGGGCTGTACCCCATGATTCCGTATACCCGTGAGCAGGCCGGGGCAGTCATCGATCTGGTGGAGGCCTTCGCCGGGAATTTCCTGCGGAAAAATGGGACGAGCCTGGCCTGGTGCTCCGACGAGTTTTATCTTTTGGCCGGACGCACCCTGCCGGAGAAATCCTATTACGAGGACATGAATCAGCTGGAAAACGGCGTGGGGATGCTGCGGCTCCTCCAGAGCCAGGCGGCGCTTGCCATGGAGGATGATCTGTCCGACCCGGCCCCGCCCCCCTTTGCCATTGCCACCGGCGAGGCTGCCGCCCCCTTCCTGCAGGAGATCCTGGAGCAGGTGAGGGGAAGATGTCCCGCTCTCACCGGCCGGGTATATGCTGTTCAAAACCGCTTTTTTGGCGAAACCATCACAGTGGCCGGCCTTGTCACCGGTCAGGACCTGATCGGGCAGCTTTCTGGCCGGGACCTGGGTCGACGGCTGCTGATTCCCTCCGTCATGCTCCGCAGCGGCGAGCGTGTCTTTTTGGACGACGTTTCAGTGGAGGATGTGGAGAAGGCCCTTGGCGTCCCGGTCACAGTGGTGGACGGAGAGGACGGCTTTGCCCTGGTGGACGCCATGCTGGGGCGGGAAATCGTACCTCCTCCGGCGCAGACCTTCCCGGAGGATGGGGAATACTACCGCTATAACCCGCCGGGGGGCCGCAGCTGAGGCCCTGCCGCCGAATACAATGGAACCCTGGAGCGGCGGAAGATTTTGAAACCGTCCCCGGGGAGGACCATCTTGCACAACCCCGAAAAGGAGGCACAGACCCATGTCAAAACCTGTGATTGCTATTGTGGGCCGGCCCAATGTGGGCAAGTCCATGCTCTTTAATAAGCTCATCGGCCAGCGCCTCTCCATCGTGGAGGATACCCCCGGCGTCACCCGGGACCGCATCTACGGGGAGAGCGACTGGAACGGGAGGAAGTTCACCCTCATCGACACCGGCGGCATCGAGCCCCGGACGGACAGCCAGATCCTCTCCTTTATGCGGGAGCAGGCGGAGATTGCTATAGACCACGCTGATGTGATCGTGTTTCTGACCGATGTCAAGACCGGCGTCACCGCCTCGGACCAGGAGGTCGCCAACATGCTGCTGCGCAGCGGCAAGCCCGTGGTGCT
>CAJFPI010000186.1 GCA_904398675.1 uncultured Oscillospiraceae bacterium | reverse complement strand
CGGGCGCTTTGCTCCGCACTCGGGGCAGAATTTGCTGGCAATGCCCTTTTGCCCGCAGGTGCAGTCCCAGGTATCCGGGGCCTTGGGCTCCGGCCGCTTTGCTCCGCACTCGGGGCAGAATTTGCTGGTAATGTTCTTTGTCCCGCAGGCGCAGTCCCACGCCCCGGACACCATGCCGCCGATGCTCTGTCCCATCTGGGCGCTGCCGCCGGTGATGCCGCCCAGGGCGTCTTTTGTCATGCCGATGACGCTGCCCATGGCGCCCAGGGAGACTCCCAGGCTGGCAATGTCGCCGAGGGCGCCGCTTTCCCCGCCGCCGATGCCGTTTTTCATAGCCTCCAGGCCCACCTGCCGGGCAGTCTCCTGCTGGTAGGTGTAGCCCTTCATCTGCATCTCCACCGCCTCGGCCGCCGCCTGCATCCGGTAGGCCTCCGCCTCGGCGGCTTTCTGGATCTTCAGGGCCTCTGCCTCCCCCTGGGCGCCGATGATCTTCATCTGCGTAGCCGTCTGGGCCTCCACGGCCTTCCGCTCCTGGGCGGCCTCCGCCTCGCTTTTGCGGATCTGCTCCTGCCGAACCAGCAGGTACTGCTGGGCATACTGCTCCTTCATCCGCTTGAAGTTGGGATCATCGTCGGGGGTGACGATGCGGCTGACAAAGAACTCCGGCATGGTGACGCCGTAGTCGGCCAGCCCCTCGTTGATCCGGTCCCGCAGGGCGGCGGAGAGATCCATGAGCCGGGCGTCGATCTCCAGGATGTTGATGCCGCTGTCCTTGATGACCTGGGCCAGATAGCTCTTCACCTGGGTCATC
This sequence comes from uncultured Oscillospiraceae bacterium, assembly GCA_904398675.1. GTDB lineage: Bacteria > Bacillota > Clostridia > Oscillospirales > Oscillospiraceae > CAJFPI01. The sequence continues at coordinate 2,352 of CAJFPI010000186.1, read as the reverse complement.
ACCAGGGCGCGGAAGATACCCCGGGTACTGCCGCCTCCCAGCAGATCTCCCTGCCCCAGAGCCCCGGTGGTCCCCACCACCTTCAGCAGCAGGCGGCGGGAATCGGTCACCCGGATATTGAACTCGCCGCTGGCACCCAGCTCCACATGCAGGCCGGAGGCGGGATCGAACAGGCGCACCTTGGAGTCGGTGCCCCACTTGACGCCCATCTGGGTTGCCAGGTTGATGAAGTACACCTCGGAGTGGAAGGTGCCCTCCGTATCCGTGGGCAGCTCATAGAGCTTTTCCAGCAGGGGCAGCTGCTGGGTCTCCAGGGTGTAGCGGCCCGGGCCGAAGAGGTCCAGGGCCTGGCCGTCCCGGAAAAAGACGGCCTCCTGGCTCTCGTGGACAATGAGCTGGGAGCCCATGTTGAAGTCCTCGATGGGATGTTTCCACACCAGTGTCTCGTTGTCCCCCTCGTACTTGATGACGCTGGCCAGACCGTCCTTTTTGATCTTTTCGGCCATGAGGCGCTCGGGCACGTCGTTGACAAAGTCGCACACCGGACAGGTGTAGGCGGCGGCGCTTTTGCTGGCCTGGAGGCGGACGCCGCACTGGGCACAGGAGAACTCCTCCACCTTGGACTGCTCGGCCATGGTGTTGATGGGCTCGTGGCAGACAGGGCAGCGGGCCTTCTCCCCCTGGGACTGGTCAAAGACCACCTCGTTGCCGCAGTGGGGACACTTCCGGGCGGCCAGCTTGTCGGTGCGGACGTGGATGGTGTAGCCGCAGGCGCAGTCGATCTTCTTCCGGGCGAAAAAGCCGGTTTTCGCCTCGGCGTACTTCCCGCAGTTGGGGCATTCAATCACGAATTTTGCCATCATACAGCCTCCTTTTTACTTGCGGAAGAAATAGGTGTTGCTGAAGGTGTCGCCATCCAGCATGGCCTCGGTAGAGGAAAAAGCGATATGTTCGATTCCGCCCTCGCTGTTGTCTGCAAAGGTATTATAGGTATAAGGCTCGGAATATGTATACACGACAACCGAGTCATAAACGGTGGTGTCGTGGAACAGGGAGCAGTCAAAGACCAGCTTGGGGTATCCATTCTCCACATAGAAACTCAGCGTGACGCGGTACCCCACATCCTCGGTGGTGATCGTGCCGTCTGTCAGCTCCTTCTGGTAACACTGATAGGTGCCGGTGCAGTCCATCAAGCCTGTGTAAAACGCAATTTTTTCTTCAGCGTCCTCCACAAAGTCCGCCCCTGCGGCGGGGTGGGCGGTCGTCTCCAGATTTGCAAGCTCGACAGCTGCCTCCAAGGCTGTCACCGCATCCTCCAGGGAGATCTGGAGATCTCCTGCCGTAACAAAGAGGTAGTAGGTGTTGCTCAGCTGTTCCTGGGTGTCCCGGAAATCAAGGGTGCCGATTGCGGCAAATGCGTCAATCGCACTGACATAGTCCTCCACCTCCATTGCTGCGCGGGCCATGGCATAGTTTTTATACTGCGAGATATCCTCTCCGGTTATGTCCATATAAGTGGAGCAGAGCGTGCTGGCCTCGTCCCAATCTTCGTTTTCCAGCAGCTTGTCAGCATAGACATAGACAGCGTCCAAGTGATTGGGGCCGGTATAGTATGTCTCGGGAATCAGACGCAGCATCCGTACGGCCGTTCCAGCGTTCTCCTCATTCTGTGCCGCGGCGATGATAGCGGCATAGCACTCATCAAGCTTTTCCTCCGATAGTTTTTTATCGTCCAGAGCACGGAAGGCATCGATGGCCTCCTCGTAGTTGCCGCTTTCAAACAGCGACTGGGCATTGCTGAGCCTCTGGTTTGGCAGGATCACTCTGATTACAACAATGAAAATCGCAATGGCCGCAACCAAGGTGGTGAGTGTGATGATGCCGGCCTTTTTGGCCTTGGCTTTACGACGGGACCTCACCTTGGCCCTGGCGGCGGCTTTGCGCTCCGCCTCCTCCCGGGCCAGGCGCTCTGCCTCCTGCCGCAGCTGCTCCGCCTTGGCCCGGCACTGCGCGGCCCGCTCCTGACAGTCGGCGTATTCCCCCAGCCGCTCAAACATCTCCGCTGCTGCGGCGCAGCCCTGGGGATCCCCTGCCGCCTCCATAGCACCGCAGGCCGCGGCGTAGTCCTCCTCCCGGCGTTTCACCGCGTAGTCGTGTATTTTCCGGGCCTTCTCCTCCGTGGCGGTGAGGAAGGCGGCGTAGCCCGCCTTGATCCGCTCCACGCTGGCGGCGTCCTGCTCCTCCGCCTCCTCCTGCTTTTGGCGAATGGCCTGCAGAATCTGCTCCTCATAGCCCCGCAGTTTCTCCCCAAAGTCCCCCCTGGCAAAGCGGGCGGCCCGGCTGATCAGCTTG
>CAJFPI010000185.1 GCA_904398675.1 uncultured Oscillospiraceae bacterium | reverse complement strand
CGTTCTGCCAGAGCAGGAAGTAGGACTTGCTTTTGTCCATCCGCTCAAAGACGTACTCCTCCAGGGCCAGATTAAAATAGGGATCCCTGGACGGGGATTCCAGATAGATCATCTGTCATTTCTCCTTTCTCGTGGGGGTCCCATTGGGCTGCATTCCCGTCAATCCAGGACATGTGGGGCAGAATCTCCGCCCGTGACAGATCCCCGGGCAGGCTGCGGGCCGCCTGCCGGGCCAGGCTGCGGTAGTGGAAGCGGTCGTCCTCCCGGAAGGGCAGGTGCTCCAGAAAGATCCGCCGGGGGCGGAGTATGCGCAGGAAATCCTGTCCCTGGGGAGAGGAGAGCTGGTAGAGGTTGAAGAACCCTGCGTCCACCTCCCCGCCGTAGAAGCCGGAAAAGGCGGCGGCATCCTCCGGCGTGAGGGCGGCGTCCCCGGCGATGAAGAAGGTCTCACCGCCCATGCGGATCAGGTAGGACTGGTGGGGTTCATTCCGGAACACCTCCCCGTCGTGGACGGTGTCCTTGGCCAGAATGTAGGCCCCCGCCAGTTGCACCCGGCACAGGCCGGGGCGAATGGGCCGGATGGACGCCCGGGTCTCCGGCAGCTCCGGGCCGTAGACGCCGGGCCGCGGCTGTGTGTCCAGCAGGTGCCGCAGGCCCGTCCGCAGGAAGTGATCCCCGTGGAGATGGGTAAAGAGCACCCCGTCGGTGTGGGCGAACAGCCCGGCCCGGCGGGCCAGCTGCCCCGCCAGAAAGGCGGGCATGGGCGAGAAGCCCTGCTCCCCGCCGGCGTGGATGCCGTCCACCAGCAGACCGGCCAGCCCGTCCCAGAAATAGAGTCCGGAGTTGACCGAGTGAAAGATACAAGTGTTCATAAAAAGCCTCCCCTGTCCCTTTTGAGCAAAGCAAAAACGATGCCAACTTCTAAAAAGAGAAGCCCGGGGAGGCAGGGGAATTTGGCGGCTAAAAAAGATACTATGGGCAAAAAAGATCCGGATACAGTGGAGACGAAGCACCCTTCCAGCGTTACCGCAGACCGTACTTGTCCAGCTTCAGATAAAAATTCCGCTTGGAGATGCCCAGAATCTCGATGGCCTTTGCCTTGTTGCCGCCGGTCAGGCTGAGGACGGAGCGGATGGCGTCGCACTCCACCTTGTCCAGGATGTCGTGGAGCCTGTACTGGGTCAGGTCGGGGGCCACACCGGTGCCGGGCAGCCCAACAGAGGCGTTGGCCACGGCTGCGGGCAGATATTCTGCGCCGATCTCTTCCGTCATGCAGAGGATGGCCATGCGCTCCACGCAGTTTTTCAGCTCCCGGATGTTGCCTGGCCAGCTGTAGTTCATGAACTGTTCCAGCACCTCGTCGGAAAAGGCGCGGCGCTTCCACTGGGGCATGTCCAGGGAGGCGAGGAACTCGCTGGCCAGCAGGGGGATGTCGGAGCGCCGCTCCCGCAGGGGCGGCAGGTGCAGGGGAATGATGCAGATGCGGTAGTAGAGATCCTCCCGGAAGGTACCCTCCCTGACCATCTGCTCCAGATCCCGGTTTGTGGCGGTGATCAGCCGGAAGTTGAGCTTGATGGGCTTTCGGCCCCCAACCCGGGTGATCTCCCGCTCCTGCAGGGCCCGCAGCAGCTTGACCTGCATAGAGGGCGGCATCTCGCCCACCTCGTCCAGAAACAGGGTGCCGTTGTTGGCCAGCTCAAATTTTCCCGGATTTCCGTTCAGGTTGGCGCCGGTGAAGGCGCCTTTTTCATAGCCGAACAGCTCGCTCTCCATCAATGATTCGGGAATGGCGGCGCAGTTTACCTTGATCAAGGGCCCCTGGGCGTAGGCGCTGGAGTAGTGAATGGCCTCGGCAAAGACCTCCTTGCCTGTGCCGCTCTCCCCCAGGATACACACCGAGCTGCCGGTGGGCGCCACCTGGGCCCCGATCCGCAGGGCCTTCACAAAGGGCTCGGAGACGCCGATGATCTGCCGAAATCTGGGGGGCAGGTCATCCTTGGCGTCCAGCTTTTTCTGGAGACTGGACGCCAGCGCTTTATAATGGGCGATTTCCTGCGTGAGAGCCCGCAGCTTCTCCCGCTCCTGCTGGATAATCATGATGCCGGAGAACACGTCTGTCACAATAGGCACCAGATCTGCCAATCCGGAGTAGTGAGAATCATCGTCCTGGAAGTAGTACTTTTGCAGGGCCTTCCCGGACTTCATAATACGTTGAAACAGCTCCCAGTCCTTTCGGCTGTCGGGCAGGGATACGAGAGGAAGCCCCAAAATTTTCTCCTGTGGGATTCCCACCCGTGCCAGCGGGCTCTGATAGGCATCCAGATAGGACAGGTTGAAAAAACGGATACGGGATTCCTGATCCACAATGAGCACATAGGCATCCAGAACGTCCAGCACGGTAAGCAGTGAGTCCATGGCTTGGCTGTGAGGCAGAGAGTTGCGCAGTTCCATGGGCATGTCGGTATGGGTTTCCTCCATTTCTCCAGCTCCTTTCCGCTCTGTATGGTTTAATTTAATACCCTAATAGTAAAACAAGGGGGTCTGTCTGTCAAGAAAGCAAAATGGCATGGAAATTGCTTTCCTTTTGAACTGAACGTGAAAAAGTCCTGTGACAGAAAGGATGTGCGTTGATGGACTGGAAGCAGGAATATCAGGAAAAAATCTGCACGCCGCAGGAGGCCGTGAAGCTGGTGCGCAGCGGAGACCGGGTCTACGCGGGCACCGCATCCAGCATTGCCTACCGGCTGCTGGACGCCCTCTGGGCCCGGCGGGAGGATCTGGACGGCGTGGTGCTCTGCGGCGGCATGACCAGCCGCCCCCTCCCGTTTTTTCAGCCCCAGGCGGCGGGGCACTTCTCCACCACCACCTTTTTTGCCGGCGCCGGGGAGCGGCAGGGCATCCGGAACCGCCAGACCACCTTTACCTCCGTACACCTGAGCCAGATCGAAACCTGGTGCCGGGAGACGGCGCGGCCCGACGTGGCCTTTCTGGAGGTCTCCCCGCCGGACGAGGAGGGCTATCTGAGCTACGGCGCCTTCGGAACCGCGTTCCACGACGTGATCCGGGGGCTGGCCCGCACCGTGGTGCTCCAGGTGAACCCCCATGTGCCGTATGTCTACGGGGAGAAGAACCGCCTGCACATCTCCCAGGCCGACGCGGTGGTGGAGGCGGAGGACGCGCTGGACACCGTTCCCAACCTCCCCCTGGATGAGACGCTCCGCACCCTCTCCGGACTCATTGTGGAGCAGATCCCCGACGGCGCCACCCTCCAGCTGGGCCTGGGCGGCATCTCCAATGCGGTGGGCTTCGGCCTGCGGGAGAAAAACGACCTGGGCATCCACACGGAGATGTTCACCGACTCCATGATGGAGCTGGCCAGGCTGGGGGTGGTTACCAACCGGAAAAAGACCTTCCTGCCCGGAACGTCCGTGGCCTCCTTCGCCCTGGGCACCCGGGCCCTCTACGACTATCTGGACCACAATGAGGCGCTGCACTTCGCCCCCTACGCCTTTGTCAACGACCCCGCCGTGATCGCCCAAAACGACAGCATGATCAGCGTCAACACCGCCATGGCGGTGGACCTGTACGGTCAGGTGGCGGCGGACTGCCTGGGGGGCAGGCAGCAGAGCGCCATCGGCGGCCAGGTGGACTTTGTCCGGGGCGCCCAGATGTCCCGGGGCGGCAAGTCCTTCATCGCCCTGACCAGCACCCACACCAAGGGGGACAGCGTCACCAGCCGGATCGTGCCGGTGCTGCCCGCCGGCTCGGCGGTGACCACGTCCCGGGCCGACGTGCAGTATGTGGCCACCGAGTACGGCTGCGTCAACCTGAAGCCGCTGACCATGGACGACCGGGCCCGGGCGCTGATCCGTCTGGCCCACCCGGACTTCCGGGACGAGCTGGCCGACAGCGCCAAGCAGATGGGGCTCCTGTAAAGCCGGCGTACCGGCAGGAGTCGTTTCCAAAAGAGACACCGGCTAAAAAGTAGAAGGTGCCGGAGAGGCCGCCGGGCCGAAAGCCGCCCGAAACCGGCGTTTTCCGGCGGAACAGACTTGGCACACCATTTGCTAATACGTATAGGCAGAAGACGGCAGTCCAGTGACTGCCACCTGATTGGAGGAATGACAATGGCACAGCACGACGAGCAGGGCCGTCTGATCCGGGAGATCAAGCCCCTGGAGGGGATGCGCAAGGTGATCGCCGAGCGCATGACCTTCAGCAAGCACGAGTACCCCCAGGGCACCGGGCAGGTCCGGCTGAGCGTAGACAAGCTGATCCAGTTCCGGAAGGAGCTGCTGGAGAAAAAGGGGATCAAGGTCTCCTTCGGCGACCTGTATGTAAAGGCGGCCGCCTGCGCCCTGGAGGAGAACATGGCCCTCAACGCCTCCCGGCAGAAGGAGCGGATCATCTACTACGAGGACATCAACCTCACCGTCCAGGCCACCATCAACGGCGTGCTGATGGAGCCGGTGGTGGAGCACGCGGACCGGAAGGACATCGAGGAGATCTCCGCCGAGCTGAAAAAGACCTATGACTACATCCGCAAGGGCCGGCTGATGAAGGTGAAGCTGGAGGGGGGCACCTTCTCGGTGTCCAACCTGGGCGCCTCTCTGATCGACAGCCAGCAGCCCTTCATCTCCCCGCCCCAGGGCGCCATCTTCGGCATCAACCGCAACTGCCGGGTGCCCATGTTCGACGAGAACGACAACATCGTGCCCGTCAACCTGACCACCTTCGCCCTGACCATCGACCACGGCCTGTGCGACGGCGCCGAGGTGGTGAACTTCTTCGCCTCCCTGGACAAGGTGCTCCAGGACCCCTGGACGTGGATGTACCACAAGCGCCCCGCCCCGGAGGAGGCCTGAGCCATGGAGAAGCGGCGCTTCCTCATTGAGATCGGCACCGGCGTGGATATGCACGGCGGCAGCAT
>CAJFPI010000184.1 GCA_904398675.1 uncultured Oscillospiraceae bacterium | reverse complement strand
CAGATAGAAAAGGATGGGCGGACTGACGATGTACTATCATGTTTTGGCGATCGGAGATGTGGTGGGGGAGAACGGCCTGCGCCACCTGCAGCGGCATCTGCGTCCCCTGCAGAAACTCAAGGGGATCCAGTTCACTGTGGTCAATGGGGAGAACATCTCCGGCGTGGGGCTGACGCCTCAGCAGGCCTGGGATCTGCACAACGCCGGAGCGGATGTGGTGACCCTCGGCAACCACGCCTTCCACCGTCCGCAGATCACCCAGATGCTGGACGATGTGCCCTGGCTGCTGCGTCCGGCGAACTTTACCGGCCGCGCCCCCGGCAGGGGGTATACGGTGTGGGACGGCGGTGATGTGCAGATCGCTGTGATGAACCTGATCGGCCGCTGCGGCCTGGATTTTAACGCCGACAATCCCTTTACTATCGCCGACCGGCTGCTCCGGGGGGAGCGGCCCACCTTTACCCTGGTGGACTTCCATGCCGAGGCCACCAGCGAAAAGCTAGCCATGGGCTACTATCTGGACGGCCGCGTCTCCGCCATGTGGGGGACCCATACCCACGTTCCCACTGCCGACGAGAAGGTGCTGGAGAAAGGGACGGGGTATCTCACGGACCTGGGGATGACCGGGCCCATCCGCTCGGTGCTGGGCATCCGGCCGGAGCAGAGCATTGAGACCTTTCTGGGCGGCCTGCCCGGTCGGTATCAGGTGGCGCCGGACCCGTGCTGCATGCAGGGGGCGGTATTCACTTTGGAGACGAAGAATGGGCTGTGTGTCTCCGTAGAGCGTGTGGACATCCGATAATCGGATAAAAGTGCAAAACCATAGAGAAAGAACGGGAGGATCCAACATGTCGATTGAAAAAGTGCGTGCCTATTTCCGGGAGAAGGGAATGGAGGATCGGATTCAGGAGTTTACCGTCTCCAGCGCCACGGTGGAGCTGGCGGCCCAGGCGGCGGGGGTGGAGCCGGCCCGCATCGCCAAGACGCTGAGCTTTAAGCTGGGGGATCGGGTGCTGCTGGTGGTGGCGGCGGGGGACGCCAAGGTGGACAACACCCGCTATAAAAACACCTTCGGCGGCAAGGCCAAGATGCTGACGCCCGACGAGGCGGTAACCCTGGTGGGCCATGCGGTGGGCGGCGTCTGCCCCTTCGTGGTGAACGAGGGGGTGGAGGTGTATCTGGATGAGTCCCTCCGCCGGTTTGATGCCGTCTATCCCGCCGCCGGCAGCGCCAGCAGCGCGGTGCGCCTGAGCTGCGAGGAGCTGGAGGCGCTGTCCGGCTGTAAGCAGTGGGTGGACGTATGCAAGGCCTGGCGGCCGGAGGAGGCGCAGTAAGGGCCTATGCGGATCCTCCACGGAGCAGATTTTCACCTGGACAGCCCATTCCGGGGCCTGCCGCCGGAGAAGGCCAAGGAGCGCCGCCGGGAGAGCCGGGACCTCTTGGACCGTCTGGCCGCCTGTGCCAATGAGCGGCAGGTGGACGCGGTGGTGCTGGCCGGGGATCTCTTTGACGGGGAGCAGGTCTATCGGGAGACACTGGAGACTCTGGCCCGGACGCTGGGGCAGATCCGCTGCCCGGTGCTGATCTCCCCGGGCAACCACGATCCCTACCACAGCCGCAGCCCCTACCGCCAGGTGGACTGGCCGGGGAATGTCCATGTTTTTTCCTCCGCGTCCATCAGCCGGGTGGAGCTGGAGAGGGGCGTGATCTATGGCGCGGCTTTCACCGCGGCGGAGCAGGGAGAGAGCCTGCTGGCGGGGTTCACCGCCCCGCCTGCGGACAAGCCCCAGGTGATGTGCCTTCACGCGGATCTCCGACCCGGCCCCTACAACCCGATTGCCAGAGAGGAGATCGCCGCCAGCGGCCTTGATTACCTGGCCCTGGGCCATATCCACCAGCGCCGAACCTTCCGGGAGGGCGGCACCTTCTGCGCCTACCCCGGCTGCCCGGAGGGGCGGGGGTTTGACGAGCTGGGGGAGAAGGGGGTGCTCCTGGCGGATGTGGAGCCGGGGGCGGTCCAAACGGAGTTCATCCCCCTGTGCCGCCGCCGCTACAGCATCGTGGAGGCGGACGTCACCGGCCGGGACCCCCGGGAGCGGATGGAGGCGGTGGCGGAGCTGTTTCCCGCCGGGGATATTCTCCGGGTCCTCTTCACCGGGGAGAGCGATGCGGCGGGGGTGGACCTGGATGGGCTGCAGACAGCCTTTGGTCCCCGCTTTTACCACCTGGAGCTCCAGGACCACACCCGGCCGGGGGAGGACCTGTGGAGCCGGGCAGGGGAGGACAGCCTCCGGGGCCTGTTCCTCCGGGATCTGCGGGAGCAGTATGAGGCGGCGGAGGACGAGGAGGAGCGTCAGAGGATTGCCAGGGCTGCCCGCCTGGGCCTTGCGGCTCTGGATGGGCGGGATATTTAAGTGCAAAAAAAGCGGGGGACGGCAGATGCCGTCCCCCTTTAACTGTCAATAAAGCTGGCGCCTTTTTCGACAAAGGGCTGCAGCCTGCTGCGCGCAAGGTTTCGTCCGCTGTCAGCGGACGAAACGCACACTTGCAGGCCGAAGACCAATGTTACTTTTTTCGCGGCGTGCGCGCCGCGAACTCTGCGAGACTTTTGGACACGTTTCGTTACAAAGAAGAGCTTTACTCCTCACTCCTCACGCCGCCTGCCGCCGGTTGGCAAGGGCGAGGCACGCCGCCGCCAGCCCCAGCGCCGCCGTGATGGCCGCGCCCACAGCGGAGAAAAAGTCCAGCCCCAGCAGAAGGGGCAGGAGAGAGAACACCACGCCCACAATGTCCAGCACGAAGAGGGCGTTTCCCAGCCGCTCCCTGGGCCGGAACAGCTGCACCAGGGACAGGAACAGCAATAGGACAGTCAGCACCCCGGTGAGCAGGGGGAAGAAGTTGGCGTAGCCAAAGGGCATCAGGCTGAAGTAGGAGTAGGTCTCCCGAAAGCGGCCGATGGTGCCGTCCTCCGCCATGCGGGCAAAGTTCAGCACCGCCCCATAGGGCGTGAGCTCCAGCACAAAGGCAATCCCCAGGCACACCACAGTGCCTGCCCGGGCCGTCCCGGGGCGCAGCAAGGCGCTGGAGAACCGCCCCAGGCGGAGCGGCGGCCCCTTCCACCAGGCGGCCTCCGCCGCCAGCACCAAAAGCCCTGCGCCCACCAGACACAGCGCCGGGGTGCGCACCGCCAGGAAAAGGGGCGTGAGCAGCAGGAGGACGCCGGCAATGGCCAGCAGCACGGCGGCGATTTTCCGCCCCATGCGCCGGGTATAGCGGAGGGACTCCAAAAGGGCGCTGTCGCTCTGGGCGGCCTTCTCCTCCTCGGTCAGGGGCTCCCCGGTCAAAAGCTCGGCCACCGACGTCCCCAGCGCCGCCGCCAGGGGCTCCAGCAGCCCCACATCGGGAAAGCCCCGCCCGGTCTCCCAGCGGCTCACGGCCTTGTCCGTAACGCCGATGCGGTCCGCCAGCTCCGCCTGGGTCAGGCCCTGCTGTTTCCGCAGAAAGCAGATGAACAGCCCCGTTTTCCTGCAATCCATCCCGGCACCTCCTTATTCTTTTGCACCTTGTGTCTCGGTGGTCACAGCTTATCAGAACCGACGCGTTCTGTCACCCTATGGAGCGTAGAGTGGGCTCAGGGCAGGGGAGTGGGGGCGTTCTGGGCCATGTACTGCTCCAGAATCCGGGCAGCGCCGCCCACAAACCGGGCGCAGGGGCGCTTGGCGTAGTAGTCCGGCGTACGGGCGTCGGGGACAGGGGGCTCCGCCCCCTTCCGGTCCAGCAGCTCCCGGCAGATGATGGAGCCGAATTGCTCCCGGAACTGGCCGGCCAGGGCCTGGACCAGGGCGTAGTGATCCGCCTTGGCGGCGGCGTCGCTGAGATCGGCGTAGCCGTACAGCCCGCCGGCGGCCATCAGCATGCCGCTGACCGCGCCGCACACCTCCCGCAGCCGCCCCATGCCGCCGCCAAAGGAGGAGGAGAGCCGCAGCGCCAGATCGTCGGAGATCCCCAGCTCCGGCGCGAAGGCCAGAAAGACCGCCTGGGCGCAGTTGCAGCCGTTCATAAAGTTTTGTATTGCACGTTCCTCGTGGTTCATAACCAATTCCCCTTTCCTCACAGCGCCCCATGGATTTTCTCGCATAAAAGAGAAACGGCGGCCATAAGGCCGCCGTTTTGGGGCGAATTATGGTGGTTTCATGGTACCACATGGGCCGCGGGATTGCAATGCTCAGAAGGACGCCAGAATCTCCTCCATCAGCGCCGTGTCCGCCGCGTCCACGATAAAGATGTTGTAGTAGACGCCCTCGTGGATAAAGTAGGCGTCACAGCTGGGCCGCTCACCGGTGGTGAGGTACACCAGGGCCCCGTCGCCGCTGCCGGTGGTCATCTCCAGCTGCTGGATGGACAGGTCCCCCTCGCCCAGGAAT
>CAJFPI010000183.1 GCA_904398675.1 uncultured Oscillospiraceae bacterium | reverse complement strand
GATGAGAGCTGCAACGCCGGAGGATGCGCTGCGTTTTATGGAGATCTATAACCAGGCCATCGCCCAGGGCAGCTGCACCTGCGATACGGAGCCGGTCTCCCTGCAGAACCGGCTGGACTGGATCCGGGAGCATCAAGGTTCCCGCTGCCCCATCTTCGCCTGCCTGCAAGGGGGGCAGGTCATCGGCTATTCCTACCTGACGGCATACCGGCCGGGGCGGAGAGCCGTGGAGAATGTGGCGGAGGTCAGCTACTATCTGGATTTTTCCGCCCACGGACAGGGGATTGGCAGCTGGATGCTGCAGAGGACGATCCGGAAGGCGGAGGAGCTCGGCTTTACGACTCTGATCGCGATTTTGGTGGAGAGCAATGAGAAAAGCATTGCCCTGCTGCGGAAGTTTGGGTTTGCGGAGTGGGGCCGTCTGCCCGGAATCGTCTCCCTTGGCGGGCGGCATCTGGACCATTTGTATTACGGAAGGCACCTGCCGCGGAAGCAGAAAGAAACAGGCATACGCGGCGTACATCTGTAAAAACGGGAGGGCCGGGGTCCCCCCCATATGCCGCCAAGGATACAGCTGAATCAAACGAAAACGTCCTGAAATCGTGAGATTTCAGGACGTTTTTTCGGATGGATGACATGCGCGCTTTCCCATTTGCCGTTTCACAGTCCCGCCGGCCGGCGTGTCTCTTGGCGCTGCCGGCTTTTGCAGGAATGACCCGCCGACATAAACTTGTATTTCGTAATTCCACTGTAAAATACCGGATAGAACAACGAGCTGCACCGTAAACGCCGGCTCTGCGCCGTATTGGTCCTTGGCGAGGCGGAGCAGCCCCTGCAGCGTCTGCGCTCGGTTTTCCTCCGTGCAGCCGGCGCACAGGTAATTCCCCCCTGGCAGCACTCTCAAGCCGTCGATCTCCGCATAGCGGATACAGACGGCAAAAAGCCTGGATAATCCCTCTTCCGTGTAGATGCCTGCCAAATCCTCAAAATAGAACTGCTCCTTTAAGGCCGGCGTAACCTTTTCGTAGAAATGGCTGAGATAGTTCCAGAGATTGTCCAGCGTCGGCGTCTCCAACGTGTCCGACAGCAGGATCACACGCTCCGGGAGGTCTTTGAGGACCGTTCCCTTGATTTTTTTCTGCGCCTGCAGCTTTCTTTCATAGTCCGCCTTTGCCAGCCCAATTTTTGATTTGCTGTACTGCAGCGCCGCCATTTTTTCATCGGCCTTTTTCTCTGCCTGCCCCAGGAAGGCAATAATCTTCTCGAGATCGTCATATTCCAAAACTCGCTTGATCTCCTGCAGCGGCAGATCCATCATCTGCAGGGCCCGCACCGTGTTCAGCCGAACAATGTCCTGCTCAGTATAATAGCGGTAGTTGGTCCACTCGTCTTTTTTGCTCGGTTTCACTAGCCCAATGCGGTCATAATGGCGCAGCGTCTCGCTTGTTGTATGGACAGCCTTTGCCGCCTCTCCCACAGAAAAATATTTCTTCATTTTGATTTTTCCCTATTGACATTTGTGTTACACAAAGGTTTACAATCCATTTTAGCACAGGAGATTGCGGAAAGCAACAGAAATATCCATACTGTTTGGGAGGAATGGCTGCATGATAGAACTCAAGCAAGTCACAAAGCAGTACGGGCAGGCAGCCGTACTGAAAAACATCACGTTAACCATTGATGAGCCGGGGATCTACTGCCTGCTGGGAAGAAACGGCGCAGGAAAAACAACCCTGCTCAAGTCGATTGCCGGGTATCAAAACATTACAAGCGGCAGGATCCAGGTCGGCGGCAAGGTGATCACTACGTCTACCTTGGATACGGGCGTCAGCTATATCGAAAACTTTGCAAAGCATTTTAATCTTCCGGTGCGAAAGCTGCTGCGGATCGCCTCTGAGGTAAACCCTGACTATGATTATGAGTTTGCCGCAGACATGATGGGGCGCTTTGAGCTGGACGGGAAAAAGAAGTTCAATCACCTCTCCCTCGGCATGAAAACCATGGTTTCCACCATTATCTGCCTGGCCAGCAATAAGGAGGCCGTTCTTCTGGACGAGCCCGTCCTCGGCTTTGACGCCATTATGCGCGTAGAGTTTTACGATATGCTGACAGAGAGCTTTCAGAAACACCCGCGCGTGATCATCGTATCCACCCATATCATTGAAGAGATCGCAAAGACCATTCAAAAGCTGATCATTATTGACAGGGGCAGCATCCGTTTCTTCGACACGCTGCAGGCGGTGGAAACAAAGGCATTCCGTGTCAGCGGGCTGGAAAAGGACGTGGAGGCCGCAACCCACGGCTTAAATACCATCGGCCAGGATGCAGTGGGCGGGCTGGTGACCCGCTATATCTTCGACAATCCGCCGGAGCCGGCCGCCTCATTGGAAATTCACCCGCTGTCTTTGCAGGATTTCTTTATTCAAATGGTGGGACATAAGGGAGGTGCGGCAAAATGAAGGCTGTTTTTGCGGTTGTAAAACGCTTGCTGGCAAGCAATAAGATCAGTTTCATCCTCACGGCGCTTGTGGTGCTCTGCGCCACCTCATCCGGCGACGTTGTGTTGAGCAACGGGAATTACACCTGGCTGCTGGCGGTCCTGACGCCCTTCTTTTTTGTCTTTTATGATTTCTCGAAGCTGATGCATCTGGGGGCGAGCAAAAAAGATTATTTTGTCGGCTGCCTCATCAGCTACGCCTTTCTGGCATTTTGCATTTCCCTTGTCAACACAATCGTCCATCTCCTGATTGACCCCCTGTATCCCGCCCGGACCGTGATCAATTTGATGGACGTGTGCCGCTGGACGGAAAACGGGATCCTCGCCGCCGGGCTCCAGCAGATGTGCTTTCTGCTGCTTGTGATGGTGTTTCTCCATGTGCTGCTGTCCATGCAGGCCCACTGGTACGGGTGGCTGACAGACGCGGTGCTTGTTGCCATTATCTGCATTTTTACACCTATTGCACCCCTGCGCTCCGTCCTGGCCGGATTTTTCCAGATCATCATGCTGAATGGCAGCGCACCCCTGCATATCGGCGTCTGCCTGCTGCTCAGCGCGGCCTTATCGCTCGGAGGGCTTGTGGTCCTGAAGAGAAAAACGTTATAGACATGGGGGATCGCCATGATTCGGATCAAAGCGGTTGACGCGCAGAATATGCTGGATGTGTGCGAATTGTCAACACATCAAAACGGCGTTGGGATGATGACGGCGGGACACTTTTGCTGCAACGCCATATCCATAGCGGAAACGAAATATCATCCGGAGCTGCACCCCAACGCCATTTATCACAACCATGTGCTGATCGGATTTTTCATGTATCGGCGCGCAGAGGATCATGCTGAAACGGCAACGATCTGCCGCTTTATGGTGGACGACCGGTTCCGGCAGAAGGGGCTTGAGGAAAAAGCGTTGGAGCATATCCTGCGGGGGCTGAAAATTCAAGGCGTGAAAAAAGTCGCCCTGCAAATTGATGCGGCCAATGAAACAGTGAAGAGGCTGTTTCTTTCTGCGGGGTTTCATTCCACCGGCGCGTCTGATAAAGAAGGATGCTATTACGAATTGGCGCTGTAAGCTGTAAATAGAATCTACTGTATCGGGAGGTTTACCATGAAAAAACTCACTTTACTGAGGCTGTGCCTTGTGCTGGGCTGTTTCCTTTTAGCCGGCTGCTCAGACAGCGGCGAACCCTTTGAAGAGAAGAGCTACACGCCGGATGCGGCGGTTACGGAGGTCCGGCTTGATGTGCAGGACCGGGAAATTGAGGTGTCGCTGTCCGAGGACGAGCTGATCCATATTCAATATTTTGAAAACAGCAAAGAGTACTACGACATTTCCGTTTCTGACGGGAATGTACTGACAATGACAAGCGCGAGCGGCAGGAGCTGGACAGACTACATTGGGATGAAGGCCGCCGCTGAAAACCGGAAAATAGCGCTGCAGGTCCCGGACGCGCTTTTAGACGCCCTTACGCTGTCCACGACAAATGAAGACATCTCCCTTCCGGCGCTGGCTGTAGCAGGCAGCGTCAGCCTCTCCTCCAACGGCGGGAACATCACCTTCGGGGAGCTGGATGTGGGGGACGCCCTGTCCCTGACCGTGAAGAACGGGGATATTTCAGGGACGATTGCCGGCAGCTATGACGATTTTTCCATCCAGACAGAAATCAAAAAGGGTGAGAGCAATCTGCCGGAGGAGAAGGACGGCGGGGAAAAAACGCTCCAGGTGTCCGGCAATAACGGCAATGTCGATATTGCATTTGGAAACGGATAGGCGGATTTCCCGACCAAATATATCGGAGGCCGGGCAGCCTGAATGCGCAGCAGACAGTTATGCCGCATCGCGGCATCTCCAGCTGTGTTCACGTCGCAGGGGCGGAGACGGCCGACGAGAGGCTTTAACACCAGATTGCAGCAGATCACCTCCAGTGTGAGCCCGGCCAGAACAGCGGCACCGGTCTTACGATGCTTTGGCATGAACATGAGGATACAGGCGAGGGCGATCCAGACCAGGCCGCCGCTGCCCAGCAGAGTGACGACTGGCATCAGCAGGTCCAGCGCTGGATTTCGCAGGTTTGCCTGGATCCAATCCAGAATCACAAGTTCAAAAGTGAGCATGGCTGTCACCTGGTTCCTTCAGCGGCGTTTAAATCTTCAACGGGATTCAAGGCCGATCCGCAGTGGCTGCAGTATGAATTGTCCGGGCTGCAGTTTGTTCCGCAGGAGGGGCAGGCCGTGTGGAATTTTGCGCCGCAGGCCCGGCAGAAGGCGGCTTTGCTCTGCCAAGTGCCGCAGACACCGCACCGCTGGCGGAAGAGGCCGCGGACGGCGAGGAACAGGAGCAGTCCACACAGATTCCATAAAAGCCCCAGAGGAGGCCACAGCGTTGTGTTCATCCGGGCGCGGCTTGATGCCTGATAGAGCCATGCCGGCACCAGCAGCCACCACATGGCAAGCAGGACACAGAACGCAGCCCCAATTGCAAGCAGGGCTGCCTCTGCCGGCGGGGCGGGCTCTTTGATGCCGGGCAGATGATTCCAGCCGCAGGGATGCTCCCTGTAGAGACTGTCGTCATGCTCTGCCTGCTGCAGGGCCGATGCGGCTTGTGAAATCTGCGGCTGGAGCAATACCGCGGAAAGAATCCCGCCCAGCAAAACTGTGCAGATTGACACGATGGCCAGGCGTTTTGCAAGCCTGCCGAATTTTGCTTGCAGTATCCGGTTTTTCCAGCGTTTCATAAGATGACCTCCTTTTACATTCCGTGCCGCCGCCTCTTGCTGCCCTCCAGCCTGTGGAGGGCAAGCGATAGATGACGTCTGCACATTGCGGTGATGATGGGCGGGAAAGCGCCAGCCGGCGCTCGCTGCGTCCGCAGGCAGCCTTCCAGCAGGGTTTCAGCAGCCCCATTACACCGCCGACTGGCGGGGGAGAGGCGGAAGGCGGCTCGTTTTAATGTGCAGATCCTGTCTCTCATTTGGTGGGGGTGCCCCTCCCATGCCTGCAGTGTAGCATTATGGCTTAAACAAGTGGGAAACGGGGGTTAAACAGTGCATAAAAACGGCCGGGGCATCAGCGCTCCGGCCGCTTTCTGTCATGTCCCTCACCCGCCGCAGTAGGGAACCAGCACAAACGGATTTCTGAAGTGACGACAGCCGCCGCATTTTTTGCTTTTCTCGATTTGTTATGCCCAGTTTATAAATGGTTTAAGAAGGCGCTGTATGCTTTCTTTGATAAAGCCCAAAAGGAGGCGAAAACGAGATGATGCCCCATTCTCCCTGTGGAGGGTTGACCGAGGCGGAGGCCCGTCTGCTGAGGGAGATGGGCGGGGGCAACGTGCCGCCGCCGCCCATCACCAGGTCCGCCGGTCAAATCATTCGGGAACATGTGTGTACCCTGTTCAATCTGTTCAACGTCCTTATCGCCGTTGCGCTGGCGTTGGTGGGCGCATGGTCCAACCTGCTGTTTATCCTGATCATTGCGCTGAATACCGCCATCGGAATTGTCCAGGAACTCCACGCCAAGAAACTGGTGGAGCAGATCGCCGTCCTGACTGCTCCCAAAGCCTGCGTCCTGCGGGACGGCGGAGTGCGGGAGCTGCCGGTGGAGGAGCTGGTGCTGGGGGATGTGATCTCCCTGGAGAGCGGGATGCAGATTCCGGCGGATGCCCTTGTGCTGGAGGGCGGGATCGAGACGGACGAGTCCCTGCTTACCGGAGAGTCCATCCCGGTGCGGAAGAAACCGGGGGAGGCACTGCTCTCCGGGAGCGTGGCGGTCTCCGGGGCCTGCCTGGCCCGGGTGGAGCGGGTAGGCGCGAACGGTTATGCCGCCCGCCTCACCCAGGAGGCCAGGGCCGGGGAGCCGGATCATTCGGAGCTGCTGGCCTCCATGCGGCAGGTGACCCGGTTTACCGGTTTTCTGATTCCGCCGCTGGGTGTTCTCCTCTTTATCCAGGCGTATGCCCTGCGGGGCGCGCCGCTGTTTGACGCGGTGACCACCACCGCCGCCGGCTTGCTGGGAATGCTCCCCAAGGGGCTGGTGCTGCTGATCACTGTGAGCCTGGCGGTGGGGGTGGCCAAGCTGGCGAAATCCCGGGTTTTGGTGCAGAACCTGTTCTCTCTGGAGAGCCTTGCCCATGTGGACATGCTGTGCTTGGACAAGACCGGTACACTCACCGAGGGGAATATGCGGGTGGAGCGGATGGTGCCGCTGGCGGGGAAAACGCCCATCCCCCTGTCAGAGTGGATGGGGGCGTTCCTGACCCACAGCGATGACAACAACGCCACCTTCCAGGCCATGCGGAACTATTTCCCCGGTGCGGGCGGCGCTCTGGAGCCGACGGCCAAGATCCCCTTTTCCTCCGGGAGAAAGTGGAGCGCCATGACGTTTCCGGGTCTGGGTACTCTGGCGGTAGGCGCGCCGGAGCGGATGACCGGCGCATTGATTCCGGAGGAGCTGCGCGCGGAGATCCAGCGGGGCAAGCGGGTTTTGATGATCGCGTCCACCTCTTATCCCATTGATCCGGATGCGCCGTTCCCGGAAATGACTGCCCTGGCAGCCCTGGTGCTCTCCGATCCTGTCCGCGATGGGGCGGCGGATACCCTGGCCTGTTTCCAGCGGGAGGGGGTGTCGGTAAAGGTTATCTCCGGGGACCATCCGGCGGCAGCTGCCGCTGTGGCGGCGCAGGCGGGGCTGGAGAACACCTCCGCCTGGGTGGACATGAGCCGGGTGACTACCGCAGCCGGGTTTCGCCGGGCGGCTGCGAAATACACGGTGTTCGGACGGGTCTCTCCCGAACAGAAACGACAGCTGGTGGAGGAGCTGCAGGCCCAGGGCCATCGGGTGGCCATGACCGGCGACGGCGTCAACGACATCCTGGCCATGCGGAAGGCGGACTGCTCCATCGCAATGGCCTACGGCAGCGAGGCCGCCCGGCAGGCGGCCCAGGTGGTGCTGCTGGACTCCAATTTTATGGCATTGCCCCACATCCTGCTGGAGGGACGCCGGGTGGTCAACAATATGACACGGGCAGCTGGGGTGTTCTTTGTCAAGACCGTCTATTCCATCCTGCTCTCCCTGTTCTGCGTGCTGGCCGATCTCCCGTTCCCGCTCATCCCCATCCAGGTGACCCTGATCGACCTGTTCATCGAGGGGTATCCCGCCTTTTTCCAGTCCTTTG
>CAJFPI010000182.1 GCA_904398675.1 uncultured Oscillospiraceae bacterium | reverse complement strand
TTTTCTTGGAAAACATGGTTAGTATCCGCAAAAGAGGGGAAGGTATGCAGGCCGCCGGCTGGTTTTGTTTCCCTGGAAACACAGTGTGCCGTTCACCGGGCGCGCGGCCAAGGCGCGGAAGACAGTCCCGGCGTCTCCCGAACCCAGGCGCAGGCCGTGATCACCTTTCCCAAAAACAACGCTGAAGCGGCTCCCGTTTTGAGAGCCGCTTCAGTAAGCTTTTTTCTGACCTGATCTTCTCCATCAATGCCGCAGGGCTTCAGGTCCCATTACATGTAGTCTCCGATCTCCGCCGCCGTGTCATAAAAGGCGGCGTAGGCCCGGTATGTCTCATAGATATCCGCTTTGCTGGACAACTCATAGGGGGCGTGCATACTCAGCAGCGGCACACCACAGTCTACCACCTGCATTCCATAGGCGGCGGCGAAGGGGGCGATGGTCCCGCCACCGCCCAGATCGATTTTTCCGAACTCGCCCACCTGCCAGCAGACGCCGGCTGTGTCTAAAACCTCCCGCAGAAGGGCCAGAAATTCCGCGCTGGCATCGTTGCAGTCCTTCTTCCCCAGGTGTCCCGCGTACTTGACGAGCACGGGGCCCCGCCCCAGCCGCGCCGCGTTCTTCTTTTCAAACACTTCCGGATGGCTGGGATCATAAGCCAGGGCAACATCCGCTGAAATAAAATAGGACCGCTCCAATGTCTGCCGCAGGGCCTGGGAGCTGTATGTTCCAGCCAGCTCCAGCAACTGAGCGGTCAAATTCTCCATCAACCGGGATTTCATGCCCGTGGCGCCCTGGCTGCCAACCTCCTCCTTATCCACCAGCAGCAGGAGGCTGGTATGCTCCGGGACCTGTGTCCGCAGGATCGCCTGGAGCGCAGTATACGCGCAGACGCGGTCATCCTGTCCATAGGCGACGACCATACTCCGATCCAGCCCCCCGTCTCTGGCCCGGCCCGCAGGAACAATCTCCAGTTCCGCGCTGGTGAGATCCTTTTCCGTCACGCCATACTTTTGGTAGAGAAGCTTCAGAATATACCGACGCGCCGGTTCCCGCTCCTCTCCCTCCAGAGGGATGGACCCGACTAAAATGTTCAGGTCCTCACCCCCGATGCCCTCAGCCATGGTCTGCCGGGACTGCTGGGCGGAGAGGTGCTTGGGCAGATCGCTGATGTAAACGACAGGATCCGTCTCCTCCTCGCCGATGGATATGGTCATCCGCTGCCCACCTTTTTTTACGATCACTCCATGGAGCGCCAGAGGCAGCGCCGCCCACTGGTACTTTTTGACGCCGCCGTAATAGTGGGTCTTCATCAGTGCCAGCTCGCCCGCCTCGTAGAGGGGATCGGGCCGGAGATCCAGCCGCGGAGAGTCCAAATGAGCGCAAATGATGCGCATTCCCTCCGTCAGAGGCTTCCTGCCAAGGACAAAAAACGCCGCAACCTTGTTCTGCCGCAAAGTATACAGCCGCTCTCCCGGTTTCAGTGTCCCGCCGGAGGGAGGCAACAAATCCATATTGCAAAAGCCGGCGTCCCGAGCCATCGCCGCCGCCCGGTCCGCTGCTTCCCGTTCCGTTTTACACTGGTCTAAAAACAGCTTGTATCCCTCCGCGAAGGCCATGACAGTCTCCCGGTCGCCGCAGCGGTCCCACACCAGGGGGTATTCCGCTTCCCATTCATATCGTGACATCCAATACCTCTCTTTCTGTGTGGAGAGGGCCGGTCACTGGTTGTTCAGCTCCAGCTCGACCTCGAAGCAATATTTGCTGGCCTCATAGCTCAGCACCATGTACTCGATCAAATTGGCGTGATCGTCATATGCCTTCCGCTCGATCTGCAGCACAGGGCTGTTTTCCGCCAGCCCCAGGCAGTCCGCCACCTCGCCCTTGGCGCCGGCCGCACGGATGATCTGGCGCCCACGCCCCAGGATGACGCCCAGCTTGTCCCGGTAGATCTGGTAGACCGTCCGCTCCTCTACCTCCGACTTGGTGAATCGCGGAGAGTACTTCCCCGGCAAAAACATGTCCGCACAGGACATGGGGACGCCCTCCACGCTGACCACCCGGCGGATAAAAAGGGACTTTGGCCCCAGCTCCCGCCGGATATCCCGGCTGATCCAGTCCGGCGTATCCCGCAGCTCAAAAACAGGCACCTGAACCTGCTTATCCATCTGCAGAGCATTCATGATATTGCTGATGCCGGTCAGGTCCTGCAGAGGGTCCACAAGGGAGGCCCTGCGCACAAAGGTTCCCTTCCCCTGAAGGATCTCCACGATCCCCTCGTCCTCCAGGATTTGAACAGCTTTTCTGATGGTGATGAGACTGACTGAAAAGCGGTCAGCCAGTTGGGCGTGGGTCCCGATGCAGCCATGCTCGCCGTACTGGTTGGATAATATTTCCTTACGCAGCTCATTGGCTATCTGAACATACAGAGGTGTGATCACACTTTTGTCGACCATACATTTCTCCCCACACATATGTATAATTTCTTTTCTTAAAGGTACCAAATTATAGGAGAAATGTCAAATCTTGCAGGTGGATTTGCCCGCCATTAAGATGCCTTCATTTCTCAATATGGGCCGTGCCCGGCGCGCCATGCGCTGCCAGGACGTCCAGCACCTCTGCCAATGCGGTGAGAAAGCCCCGGACCTGTTCCTCCGTAATGACATAGGGCGGCTTGCAGTAGAGGGTTGCCCCCTGCCGTCCCACCAGATAGCCGCGCTCTTCCAATCTGGAGACTGCCGCGGCACAATCCGCTTCCGCGTGAAATTCCAGCGCGGCAGCCAAGCCAAGCCCACGGGACTCCCGCACCAGCGGGTGGGAGGCTATAGCTCGGAGGCCGTCTGTCAGAGCTCCTCCGACGGCCCGGACATGATCCAGAAGGCCGTCTTCCAGCTGCCGAAAGACCTCGCAGGCCGCGGCACAGGCCAGGGGGTCGTCGCCGGAGCCGCCGGAGAGGGCTGGCAGAGCGTCGGCCTCCGGCCGTTGCCGGACCAGCAGCGCGGCGATGTGTATGCCGTTGCCCAGAGCCTTGCCCAGCAGCAGCATATCAGGCGCCAGCTTTTCCCTCTGATAGAGATACATCCACCCGGTGCGGCCCATGCCGCTCTGGATCTCATCCAGTATCACCAGCATCCCCTGGCTGTGGGCCCACGTTTGAAGCGCGGCGAGATACCCCGGCGGCGGAAGGATCACCCCCGCCCCCTGGCAGGGCTCCACGATCACCGCCGCCGCGCGCTGGGCGGAACCGGAGGCATAGGCCTGCTTGGCCAGCTCCAGGCAGGCAAAGGCGCAGTTGCCGCCGGCGGCTCCCAGGGGACAGCTGCCGCAGTTGGGATAGGGCAGCAGCAGGACGCCCGGCGCCAGCGGGCCGTATCCGGCCTTGCGCTTGTACAGCCCGGAAAGGGAGGCGCTGAGATAGGTGCGCCCGTGGATGCTGTTCCAGAAGGAGAGGACCTCCTCCCTCCCGGTCATTTTTTTCGCGAGACGCACCGCCCACTCCACGGCCTCGGAACCTGAGGAGGTGAGAAAGGCTGCGGCGAAGCTGCCGTCGGTGGTTTCGTCCAGATAGCGCAGAAGGCGCTCCTTTGCGGGGGATCTGCCGTTTTTCGGCGCGGTGAATTCGGAAAATGCTTTGGACATGGCGGCGGTAAATGCCTCATTTTCCTGCCCCAGCACCACCCGCATCTCATTGAGGTCCACCAGCTCCTGTCCATCCGCCGTGATCAGCGCGGCGCCATTTCCACGGACTGCCTCTGGTCCGAGGGACGTGTGGAGAGGCGAGAGCAGATCAAACTCCTGATAATCCTTCATTCCTCTCTCCCCTCAGCGGATGTCCCCCGGCTCCCAGGGAATGAACGAATCCAAAAACACGCAGATTCCGTCCACCATGGCATTCAGGATCTTTTCCCCCTTCTCTTTGGTGGCCAGGGTGCTGTTGCCGTTGGAGCCGTGGGGCGTGCACATGCGGCTGGAGAGATAGACCTTGGTATGCCCATTAACCACCGCCCCCGGGAACGTACCTGTGTACTCCTCCACAGTTCGGTCCATGTGGACAAGATCTTCCCGGATGAACAGCATGGTGGAGGTCTCGCTCTCGTCGGCATGGCCGCCCCGGGCCTGCTGGCAGACCGCCTCCTCCATCTCCCGTGCCAGCTGGGTAATGTCGGACACCGCCACCTTCACGCCGCACTCGTTGTCCATGTCTCGAGCGAGCATGCACAGGGGCGGATGGGTGGAGACGCCGCCGTCAATAATGAGGAATTTCCTAACGCCGAAGCGGGCGTAACTCATAAGGATGTCCCGTACATAGTCAGTAAAGTGCCGGTGGCCGATGCTGACGGAGCCCGTCCACTCCACAAAGGCCGGGAAGTAGGCGTAGGGCAGGGTGGGCAGCGTCAAAACGTCACAGCGCTCTGTTACCCGTCGGGCCACCCAGTCGGTCACATAGAAGTCTGTCCCCATGGGCAGATGCCCGCCGTGCTCCTTGGCGCCGCCGCCGATGGGCAGCACCACCACGCTGTTCTCATTGACAAGGGGCTTCAGCTGCTCGTATGTCAGCTCACGGATCATTTTTCCCATAATATCGCTCCTATTACAATAAATTTGGACAGGAAAGCCGGGCAGCCAGTCCGGATTTCTTTCCATCTCGTGCCTAAGCTACAATGAGA
>CAJFPI010000181.1 GCA_904398675.1 uncultured Oscillospiraceae bacterium | reverse complement strand
CAATATCATGGAGGTTGCCATCCGCCCGCTGAGCCTGTGTATGCGGCTGTTCGGCAACGTGCTGGCCGCGTTTGTGGTCATGGAGCTTGTCAAGCTGCTGGTGCCGGTGGTGGTACCTGTGGTATTCAGCCTGTATTTTGATATTTTTGACGGCCTGATCCAGACGGTGGTTTTCGTCTTCCTTACCGCCCTCTTTGTAGGGGAATCACTGGAAGAGGCATGACTCGTGCTTTTATCATTTATCTTTGACACCTATCTGAAACGGAGGATTTCATCATGACTGCTGCAATTGGGGCCGCCATCGCGGTATTGACCGGCATCGGCGCCGGCATTGGAATCGGTTTCGCTACCGGTAAGGCCACTGAGGCCATTGCCCGCCAGCCTGAGGCTGCCGGCCAGATCAGAAGCTCTCTGATCGTGGGCTGCGCCCTGGCGGAGGCTACCGCCATCTATGGTTTCATCACCGCCCTCGTGTTGATCTTCCTGCAGTGAGCGGTATGCGCTGTAGACTGATCCAAAGAAGGAGGTAGGAAACTGTGCTGAATATTGATCCATATACCATTTTGTGGACGCTGATTGATCTTCTCATCCTGTTCCTGCTGATGAAAAAATTCCTCTTCAAGCCCATCAACGCCATTTTGGACAGCCGGGCCAAGAAGATCCAGGATGACACCGCCCAGGCTGATCAACTGCGCGCCGAGGCTGAGCAGATCCACCAGCAGTATGAGCAGCTGCTGGCCCAGTCCCATGAGGAGGGCAGCCAGTACCTTGCCCAGGCCAAGGCCCGGGGCGAGGCGCTGTATCAGCAGACTGTGGCAGATGCCCAGGCTGAGGCGAAACGGATCCGTGAAAACGCCGCTGCCCACAACGTCCGTGACCGTAATCAAATGCTGCAGAGCTTTCGTAAAGAGGCGGCTGCCCTGATTATTGAGGCTACCAAAAAAGTCGCAGAGCAGGGGGATTCCGCAATCGACGACTTTCTCAAGGAGGCAGGCGAAGAAAAATGAGCTATATTCTGACCTGTGTAAAAGCACCGGATAAAGCTCATCAGGAACGCCTTCTCACCTTTCTGCGCAAGAAATATCAAGATACGGACGATCAGCTTGATATTCGTATAGACCCCGGCCTGATCGGTGGCTTTACGCTCACTGCCAACGGCTACACATATGATTGCAGCGTTCGGGGACGTATGCGGCAGATGGAAGAAAAACTCATGAGCTCCTCCGGAAATAATGATACCGCAGAATCCCTGCTTTCGTCATTGCTAGAGGAAATCCGTTCTTTCACCCCGTCCGTAAAACCAATAGAGATTGGCGAGGTTATTGAGGTCAGCGACGGCATCGCCACCGCCAGCGGCCTGTCCCGGGCAGCCTACGGCGAGATGGTGGAATTTGAAAACGGCGAATTTGGCATGGTAATGAACCTGCGGAAAGACAATGTGGGAATCATGCTGCTGGGGTCCGAGGAGGGCATCGGCGAGGGCTCCGTGGTCCGGCGGACGGGAAAGGCTGTGGAGGTACCGGTGGGCGAGGGCCTGCTGGGCCGGGCAGTGGACGCTCTGGGACACCCCATCGACGATTTGGGTCCCATTGAGTCGGACCTCTCCTACCCCATTGAGCGGGAGGCCGGCGGCGTCATCACCCGCGAGCCGGTGTCCGTTCCCCTGCAGACCGGCATCCTGGCCATCGACGCCATGGTTCCCATTGGCCGGGGCCAGCGGGAGCTGATCATCGGCGACCGGCAGACCGGCAAGACGGCCATCGCGGTGGACACCATGATCAACCAGCGGGATACCGGTGTGATCTGCATTTATGTGGCCATCGGGCAGAAGGCGTCCTCTGTGGCGAGGGTGCAGGAGACGCTGCGCAAGCACGGCGCCATGGACAACTCCATCATCGTCTCCGCCGCAGCCGGCGAGAGTGCCGCGCTGCAGTATATCGCCCCCTATGCCGGAGCCGCTATGGCGGAGTATTTCATGGAGCGGGGCAGGGACGTGCTCATCGTCTACGACGATCTCAGCAAGCACGCGGTGGCCTACCGGACGCTGAGCCTGCTGCTCAAGCGCTCCCCCGGCCGCGAGGCCTACCCCGGCGACGTGTTCTATCTCCACAGCCGCCTTCTGGAGCGGGCCTGCCGCGTCACAGAGGAGTACGGCGGCGGCTCCATCACAGCCCTGCCGATCATTGAGACACAGGCCGGCGACGTGTCGGCCTATATCCCCACAAACGTCATCTCCATTACTGACGGACAGATCTACCTGGAATCCGGCCTTTTCTTCTCCGGCCAGCGTCCCGCCATCAACGTGGGACTCTCCGTCTCCCGTGTGGGCGGCGCGGCTCAGACCCGCGCCATCAAAAAGACGGCCGGCACGCTGCGGATCGATCTGGCCCGGTTCCGGGAGCTGGAGGTCTTCACCCAGTTCTCCTCTGACCTGGATAAGAGCACCCAGCAGACACTGGACCACGGCCGCCGGCTGCTGGAGCTTTTAAAACAGCCGCTTTACCATCCCATGCCTGTCAGCCGCCAGGCGACCCTGCTCTATGTGGCCACCCAGGGCCTGCTGGACGACATCCCCCTCTCAGAGCTGCGGGATTTTACCGACAGCTTTATGGAGCGCATGGAGACAGAACACGGGGAGGTCCTCTCCGGGATCCAGGACAGCGGCGCCCTCAGCGGCACAGCCGCAGAGGCCATCCGCGCCACGCTGGAAGCGTGTAAGGCGCCGCGCCGTGCCTGAAAAACACCATCTGAAGGGAGGTGTGCGCCGGTATGACCGGTATCAAGGAAATTCGCGACCATATCAAAAGCGTGGAGCAGACGCTGAAAATCACCAACGCCATGTATCTCATCTCCTCGGCCAACCTGCGCCGGGCCAGAAAACAGCTCAGTGACGTGCTCCCCTATTTTACGAAGATTCGCTCCACCATAACGGATATCCTCTGCCGTTCACCAGAGCTGCAGCACCCCTTTTTCGACCGGCGCGGCGAGATTCCTGCTGAAGAGCGGAAGACCGCCCTCATTATCATTACCGGTGACAAGGGGCTGGCGGGCTCATACAACCACAACGTGCTGCAGCTGGCAGGAAGGCACCTGCAGCATGTGAAAAATCCACGGCTGTTTGTCCAGGGGCAGGTGGGCCGCGTCCATTTTTCCGAGGCGGGCTTTTCCCTTGAAAAGCCCTTCCCCGGCGAGGGGAAGGACCCCTCGATTGCTCATGCCCGTGAAATCAGCGAGACCATCATCGAGCAGTTTTTGACTGGTGCGCTGGATGACGTCTATATCATCTACACAGAACTGGTCACTGCCCTGGAGCTGGAGGTCAAGTGCCGCCGCCTGCTGCCTCTGCTGGAGGAGGATTTCCCAGAGCACCCCAAAAGCGGGGGCGGTTATCAGCAGCTGGTGGAGTATGTGCCCTCTGCCAGCACCGTGATGGACCGCGCCATCCCCAGCTATATCACCGGCATGATCTTCGGCGCGCTGGTGGAGGCATTCTGCGCCGAGCAGAACGCCCGCATGACTGCCATGCAGACCGCCACGGATAATGCCTCGGAGCTGGTAAAGAAACTGTCCCTGTCCTATAACCAGGCCCGTCAGTCCGCCATTACCCAGGAAATCACGGAGATCGTGGGCGGATCGGGACTGTTCTCCAACGAAGTTTGAAAGGTTTGAGCGCTTATGAACCATTTGACTGGAACAATCACACAGGTGCTGGGGCCGGTGGTGGATGTGGCCTTTGCCGACGGGCAGCTGCCTGCCATTGACGAGGCCCTCCAGGTTTCCGGCTCTCAGGCGCAGGTCATGGAGGTGGCCCAGCACATCGGCGGCGACACCGTGCGCTGCATCACTCTGGCCCCCACGGAGGGACTGAGCCGGGGCATGAAGGTAGCGGCCACCGGCAGCCCCATCCGGGTGCCGGTGGGCAAGGAGGTGCTGGGCCGGATGTTCAATGTCCTGGGCCAGCCCATCGACGGTCTTGGCTCCATCACAGTGGAGGAGCCCTGGTCGATCCACCGCTCCCCGCCCCCCTACTCCGAGCAGCAGCCTGCTGTTGATATCTTTGAGACCGGCATCAAGGTCATCGACCTGCTGGCCCCCTATGCCCGCGGCGGTAAAATCGGCCTGTTTGGCGGCGCCGGCGTGGGAAAGACGGTTTTGATCCAGGAACTGATCCACAACATTGCCACTAACCACGGCGGCTACTCCATTTTCACCGGCGTGGGAGAGCGGACCCGCGAGGGCAACGACCTGTGGCGGGAGATGAAGGAGTCCGGCGTGCTGGAGAAGACCGCCCTGGTCTTTGGCCAGATGAACGAGCCGCCGGGGGCCAGAATGCGCGTGCCGCTGACCGGACTCACCATGGCAGAGTATTTCCGGGATGTGGAGAAGGAGGATGTCCTGCTTTTCATTGATAACATCTTCCGCTACGTCCAGGCCGGCAGCGAGGTGTCGGCCCTGAT
>CAJFPI010000180.1 GCA_904398675.1 uncultured Oscillospiraceae bacterium | reverse complement strand
TGGTAAAGCCGGTAGACATGCTGGAGCTGGACCGGTGGGCGGTGACCAAGCTCAACGAGCTGATCGAGAAGTGCTTCGCCGCCTACGACAACTATGAGTTCCACGTGGTGTCCCACGCCATCAACGACTTCTGCGTGGTGGAGCTGTCCTCCTTCTATCTGGACATCATCAAGGACCGGCTGTACTGCGACGAGAAGGACGGCCTGTCCCGGCGCTCCGCCCAGACCGCCCTGTGGCTCATCCTGGACACCATCACCAAGCTCTTCGCCCCCATCCTGGCCTTTACCTGCGACGAGATCTGGCAGGCCATGCCCCACCGGGAGGGCGAGGACGGCCGCAACGTGCTCCTCAACGAGATGAACAAGCCCTTTGCGGCGTACGACCTGGGCGACCTGGTCTCCTGGGGCACCATGCTCCAGCTGCGGGACGGGGTGAACGCCGCCCTGGAGAGCGCCCGGAACGACAAGAAGATCGGCAAGAGCCTGGAGGCCCGCGTCACCATCGTCACCCGGGAGGAGAAACCGCCGGTGGACCTCTCCGACCTGCGGGCGCACTTCACGGAGCAGTGGTGGGCCGACTTCTTCATCGTCTCCAAGGTGGACTTCGTCACGGACCCCGCCCTCTACGACCAGGCCGCCGACACCCCGCTCAACGGCGTGCGGGTGGCCGTGGCCCCGGCGGAGGGGGAGAAGTGCCAGCGGTGCTGGAAACAGCTCACCGCCGTGGGCACCGTGAAGGAGCACCCCACCCTCTGCCCCCGCTGCGCCGCGGTGGTGTCCGCCATGCCGGGGCTGGAGCTGTAAAAGACAAATAATCCATTCCACAAAAGAAATACCGGCGCCCTGGATTTTCGTCCAGGGCGCCGGTTTTTCTTGCGGCAGTGCAAAAAATCACACAGTCTCTGCCATTGAGGGGGCCTACCCCTTCTCGGCATAGAGAGGCAGAAGATCGGCCAGCAGGCCGTAGGTTTCTTGATACAACGTCTCGTGGTCCTTGAGGGTGTAGTAGCTGTTATTTGTCTGAACGGAACTGACGTCAGGAATGTTGCTGAGATTGATCAGCAGAGACGGGGCGTTGTCCTGCTGTACAAGGAGGGTAATCACGACAGCCCCGTCTGAAATCTGATAATATGCC
Organism: uncultured Oscillospiraceae bacterium; assembly: GCA_904398675.1. Taxonomy (GTDB): domain Bacteria; phylum Bacillota; class Clostridia; order Oscillospirales; family Oscillospiraceae; genus CAJFPI01. The sequence goes on along the minus strand of CAJFPI010000180.1, from coordinate 4,287 downwards.
GGATGAGACAGGGCAGGTCCGCCCATCTCCGCGTCCAGGAGCAGGGAGACCAGCGCGTCGTGGACATCGTCGGGGATCTGGCCTTCTAAACGGTTCAGGTAACCGGAATAGAGCTCGCCCTTATGGCCGAACTCCACATAGATACCCGAGACGCAGGGATGGTTTTCCTCTGTGCAGATGGGCCTTGCCCGGAAAAACCAGACGGCCGCGATTGCCGCCAGGAGCAGGATGCCCCCCAGGGCGACAATTTTCCGCTTTTTGGAAAGGGCAATGCCCCTGTTCTGTTCCGCCATAGCATCTCTCCTTATCGATTCTGACGGGCAGGGGAATCAGCCGCACTTGTGGATCATGATGTCCAGGATGGTGCGGTCGGTCTGCTGCATGCCCTCCTTGGCCAGAAGGCCCACGTTGCGGATGGTGTCGTCCACCCCCACGCTGATGATCCCGTCGCCGGACTTGAACTCCTTGTGGTTGAGGTACATGTGGTAGCCCAGGATCCCCGCGTCCACGCTGGCGGCGATCTTGGCCGCGCAGGAGGGCTTGGCCCCGTCGCAGATGGTGCCGGAGATGATGGCGATGGCGTTGACCACCGTGTGGGACACGGCGTCGTAGCTGCCGTCCAGGAGGTAGGCGATGCCCGCCCCGGCTCCCACCCCGGCGCTGACGGCGCCGCAGTAGGCGCTGAGGCGGCCGATGCCGCTCTTCTGCTGGATGGTGATGAGATCGCTGACCAGAAGCGCCCGGTATAGCTTGTCCTCCGGCGCGTTCAGGTGGCGGGCGTAGCGCACCACCGGCACCGAGGCGGTGATGCCCTGGTTGCCGGAGCCGGAGACGATGACCACCGGCATCTCACAGCCGCTCATCCTGGCGTCGGACCCGGCGGCGGCCCAGGCCCGGGCCTCCGTCTTGATATCCTGGGGGTAGTCCCCCAGGAGGATGGAGCCGATGCCGGCCCCCCAGCTGTTTTGGAGGCCCTCCTGGGCGATGGCGCAGTTGTAGCGGATCTGCCGCTCCAGCAGGTCCCGGACCTTGTCCAGGTCCACCGTGTTGGCAAACTCCAGGATATCCGCCACATTGAGGCCGCTCTTGTCGGTGAGGCTGTCCTCCGGAGAGTCGGAGATGGGCTTGTCCACCAGGACCTGGTCATTTTTGGCAAGGTAGACGATGTTGGCGTGATTGTTGGCGATGCGGCACACCGCCGTGTCCGCCCCGGCCCAGCCGGTGATGCGGATATCCAGCAGGTAGGGCGTCTCCGGGCAGAGGATCTCCATGGGGGTCTCGGCCTCATAGGCGGCGATGGCGGCGTGGGCGCTCTCTTCCACCGCGGAGATCACCTGCAGCCCCCGCTCCGCGTCGCCGGCCACGATCCCCGCGGCCACAGCCGCCTGGATGCCCTTGCGCCCCCCGGTGTTGGGAACGATGACGCTTTTGACGTTTTTCATGATGTTGCCGGATACCTCGATCCTCAGCCGCTCCGGCAGAGCGCCCAGGGCCCTGCGCATGGTGGCGCCGCAGTAGGCCAGGGCGATGGGCTCGGTACAGCCGGTGGCCAGCAGCAGCTCCTCCTGCAGGATGTGGACATAGGTCTCCTCAATCTGGTGCGTGAGCATGTTTTTCCTCTCCTTTTCCAATTTCCCCAAAGGGCTCCTGACCGCCTTACAGCTGGCTGGGCAGGGAGTCGTCGTCATAGATCCAGTCCCGTACCTGGACCACCGTGTATTCTGTGGGGGTGTTGCGGATCACGACCTTTTCCAGCCCCGCGTTGATGATGAGGCGGCGGCACATGGCGCAGCTGGTGGCGTCGGCGAGAAGTTCGCCGGTGACCGCGTCCTTGCCCACCAGATACAGCGTCCCGCCCACCATGTCCCGGCGGGCGGCGGAGATGATGGCGTTGGCCTCGGCGTGTACGCTGCGGCACAGCTCGTAGCGCTCGCCCCGGGGCACCTTCATGGCCTCCCGGGTGCAGTAGCCGATGTCCACGCAGTTTTTCCGGCCCCGGGGGGCGCCGTTGTAGCCGGTGGAGATGATCTCATCATTTTTTACAATAATGGCCCCGTAGCACCGCCGCAGGCAGGTGGCCCGGCCGATAACGGTCTGGGCGATGTCCAGATAGTAGTTTTCCTTGCTGATTCTCGCCATAGGGCACCTCCGGATGGGAAAAAGTCATTTCTGTCTCCAGTATGCACGAAACAGAGGGAAAAAGCAAGCACAAAGCGGCTGCCCTTGTGGGAGAAATGGATCCTCCGGAACAGCTCGGGCAAAAAAACGGGGAAAATGGAAAAATCGCTTGACTTTTCAATGAAATCCTATATAATAATATAGCTTGCAAATTGGCAGGCAGATCCTTGCTCCCGGCATGGACCGGGGGCCATCAGTCCAGAAGGAGGTGCAACAACATGGCAAAGGTATCTGCTGACTACGAGGTCGTCTATATCATTGACCCGGCTCTGGGTGAGGAGGCGATCGCCGCTACGGTGGAGAAGTTCAAGGCTCTGGCCGAGCAGCACGGCAGCGCGGTGGAAGTGGATGAGTGGGGCAAGCGCAAGCTGGCCTACGCCATCGACTACAAGACCGAGGGCTACTATGTGCTGATGAGCTTTACCAGCGAGCCGTCCTTCCCCAAGGAGCTGGATCGTATCCTCGGCATCACCGACGGGATCCTGCGCTCCCTGATCGTTTGCAAAAACGTCTAAGGGGAGGGAAGAGCATGCTCAACCGCATTGTGCTCATGGGCCGCCTGACCCGTGATCCCGAGCTGAGAAGGACACAGAACGGCACCGCCGTTACATCCTTCTCCCTGGCGGTGGACCGGGACTTCAAAAGCCAGTCCGGCGAAAAGGAGACCGATTTTATCGACATCGTCGCCTGGCGCAGCACCGCGGAGTTTGTCTGCAACTATTTCTCCAAGGGCCGCATGGCCGTTGTGGAGGGCCGGCTGCAGATCCGCGACTGGAAGGACCGGGAGGGAAACAACCGCCGCAGCGCGGAGGTAATGGCCGACAACGTCTACTTCGGCGACAGCAAGCGGGACAGTGCCGGTGCCGGCGGCTACGACGCGCCGCCCGCCTATGGCGCCCCCGTCTCTTCCTATCAGTCCGGCGGAGGTTATTCTGCCCCGTCGGGCGGCGACAGCTCCGGCTTTGCCGAGCTGGACGACCAGGACGGCGAGCTGCCGTTCTGACAAAATCTTAAGAAGGAGGATACCACCCATGGCTGTGGAACGTGAAAACAGACCCGCCCGTCCCATGAACCGCAAGCGCAGAAAGGTTTGCCAGTTCTGTGTGGACAAGTGCGATCACATTGACTACAAGGATTCCGCCAAGCTGCGCCGGTTTTTGTCCGAGCGCTCCAAGATCCTGCCCCGCAGGACCACCGGAACCTGCGCGATGCATCAGCGTCAGCTCACCGAGGCGATCAAGCGCGCCCGTCAGCTGGCCCTGCTGCCCTATGTGACCGAGTAATTGGGAAAAGAGAGAGGAGGCGAATGCCTCCTCTTTTTTTAAATGCCGAAAAAGGCTGACGCCTTTTCCGCCAAGGGGATTCCGCTGCGCTCTGCGCCTCGGTCGTCCGCCTGTGGCGGACGATTCGACGCTCGCTCCGCGCAAAGTGTTTTTCCGGGGTACATGCCCCCGAAAAAACGGATTTCAATTTTTTCGCGCCATCGGGCGCGAACTCTGCGAGGCGGTTTCCTTGGCGGGAAACGGCAGGTCCTGCCGGGGGCGGCGGGCGTGTCTGCCCGATCTGGAAAAAATAGAAAATATTACCGGGAGAGTGGGCAACAGCGCGGCTCATACTATCCTTGTCCCACGCAAAGCTTGAAACGGGAAAGGAGAAGAGAAGGATGAAACGAACCGCTGCACTCTTGCTGGCGCTGCTGCTGTCCGCGTCTCTGGTGGCCTGCGGCACGGAGGATACGGGCAATCACAACGCCAACACCCCCAACAACGGTACAACCAACAACGGCACGACCAATAATGGAACAATGGACAACGGTACAGGTAATAATGGTACGGCCAACAACAACGGCGGCGACACCTTGGGCGATGACCTGAAGGAGGGCGTCGACGATGTGCGCGACAATGTAGAGGATATGCTGGAGGATGGCAATGTCCACGACACAGACGGGGATCTCACCGACGGCGAGAACGCCCGCAGCGCCCGGTAAGGAAGGACCCCCGGTAGAAAACCGGGGGTCCTTTTTGCTCGCTTAAGCGACTTTCGCGAGAGCGAAAGGAATAGCCACCCGCTCTGCGGGTGAGGTTAGGCATTTAAATAGAGCCTCATCGG
>CAJFPI010000179.1 GCA_904398675.1 uncultured Oscillospiraceae bacterium | reverse complement strand
TTCCGCCCACCCCGCTGATATAGCCGCTCTCCTGGGCCCAGTCCACAGCGGCGGCCGCCCAGGACGCGATATCGCTCTCGTCGGTAAAGCTGGCGCTGCCTTCGGCGGCGGGACTGCCCGCATAGCGCCACAGGATGGCGGCCAGCTGCTCCCGGGCGAGGGGATCATTGGGGCCAAAGACACTGTCGTTATATCCGTTGACCACACCGTTCAGCCGGGCCCAGTAGACCCCGTCGGCGTACCAGCTGTCCCCCAGCACATCGGCGAAGGGATAGCCCAGGTTTTCATTCTCCAGAGAGGGGGACCCGGCCAGACGGTAGAGCACCGTGACCAGCATCCCGCGGGTCATGGGCGTGTCGGGAGAGAAGGTGGTCCCGCCGGTGCCGGACATCAGGCCGTTGTCCCGGCAGTAGACGGCAGCCTCGGCATACCAGTCTGCAGCGTCCACATCGGAAAAGCCTGTGTCCGCCTCAGCGGCGGAGCTTGTTGCGGCCAGGCCCAGGCACAGGATCAGGGCCGTCAAAAATGCGGCTATTCGTTGCAGGTTTCTCATGGTGTCTCGTTTCCTTTCTTTTGTGATTTATTTGAGGCTCCGCCCGGGCGCATACGCCGCTGGGGATGGCAGGCAAGCCTGATCACGGAGAGGCCGCTGCATCTTCTGCCCGGAACGCCTCCCGCATTCCGCCGGTCTTCAGGTGCATCCAGGCCGGCATTTTTCAAGCCGGACCGGCTCGGGAGCCTGGTGCCTGCAGCCGGCTTGCGTTTGCATGCCGGATATTTCCGTCCCCTTGCTCTCCCCTTCCCTTCCCGGGAGCATGGTGATTGCTGCATGCGGCATATAGCCCGCTTTCTTCTGGTCTGCTGCTCAAACCTGTTTTCGTGCAGCCCTCCTCCGGGCAGGTGTTTCCGTATGATGCCTACATTGTAAAAGGCGCGCCATGAAATGTCCAATGCCTATATCGGATCCAGAGATATGCATATTTTGCATAATTTTCCCGTCAGCAGCGGCATCCCCTCCTTCAGGCATGTCCGGGCCGTGACACGGGCGTAAAAAGGTCGTGCAAATTTTCCATAATATGCTATAATAAAACTGACTGTCAAATAGGACATAATCCGCATTTCGTTCATCCGATCTCTGCTTGCAGGAGAATGGCCCCGGTCTACAGCAGCCCCTATGCTTGAAGGAAGTGAGGAAGAGCCGTATGGTTGACCAATACGATACGACATCATCCGAGGCGCGTATGCAGGACCCCGTTTTTTTAGCGGATTTACAACGCCGTGCGTCCAGGGACGCCCTCTCCGGGCTTTTGAACCGGGCGGCCATGGAGCAGTCCATCAAAGAACGGCTGGCAGCCATGACACAGGAGGAGACCTGCGCGCTGTTCATTGTGGACTTGGACAACTTCAAACAGGTCAATGATACGCTGGGCCACCGGGCGGGGGACCAGGCGATCCGCCAGACAGGGCGGATCCTCTCCGGCATCTTCCGGGCCAGCGATATTGTGGGGCGTCTGGGCGGGGACGAATTTGCGGTTTTCCTGTGCGGGCAGATATCCGAGGAGCTCGTTGATGCAAAGGCCGCCGCCATCTGTGAGAAACTGCATCTGGCCCTTGGGGATCATGAGATCGTCAATGTTACGGCCAGCGTGGGCGTCCATCTGGCCGGAAAGGGCCAGGAGTTCGACAGCCTGTATCAGTCTGCGGATCTGGCGCTCTATAAAGCCAAAAAAGCCGGCAAGCATCAATACTGTCTGAAGGACCACGGGAAGTATCAGGGGGCGCGGGACGTCCGCCCTGTCAATGCCATCACGCTCAGCGGACTGCTGGAAAATATTGACAGCGGCGTAGCGCTGCTGGAGATGACGGAGGCGCCGCGCCTGATCTATGTCAGCCCCAGTTTCTGCCGGATCATTGAAAGCGACCCGGAAACCTATCCGCTGCCCAAGCCGCTGGCGGAACTCATCCATCCGGACGACTATCCCGCGCTTTTGAAGGCGCTGTGGGACGGCCTGCGGCAGGGGGTAGTGATCGAGCACACGCACCGCGTCTGCTCCGGCGACGGGCGCAGCTGGCTCTGGTGGCATATCCGGGCCGCGCAGATTGAATATGACAGCGCCTCTCCCGTGATGCTTGTCACCACAACAGACGTATCACAGTTCAAGGAAACCCAGCAGCGCCAGGAAACGCAGATCCAGCGGCTCCAGGCCGCCTTTGATCAGACATCCAAGCAGCTTTGGGAGGTGGATGTCTCCGGCAGGACCTTCCGGCGGTATACACAGGACGGGAAAAGCGACGCTCTCGGCGACGGGTCCCGCATTTTCCCGGATGACCTGATCGACGGGGGATGGATCCACCCAAATTCCGCGGCCCGATTCCGCGTCTTCGCTCAGGAGCTGCTGGGCGGGTGCGTCCAGGGCTTTGGCAACTTTGCTGTCCGGCGCAAAAATACCGGCTACTACAGCTGGGTGTCCATCTCCTACCGGATGCTGTTCGACGATGTAGGCCGCGCGGTGCGCGCCGTGGGGGTGCTGGAGGATCTGCCGCAGACCTTTACGGGCGTGGGAGACTGGTCCCCGGACCAGTACCATCTGCCGGAGGGCCTGATGGCCGATCTCATTATGCGGATGCGCGCCAATCTTGATTTGGACAGGGTTGAAACCCTGTGGGTGGAGGGGACTGACCTCAACGGGCAGGCCCAGGGCACCCGCTGCTCCGAGGTCCTGCAGGCAGAGAAACAGAACATTTTCTGCAAGGGGGACCAGGAGGACTTTCTTGACAGCTTTGACCGGGATAAGCTGCTGCAGCTGTACAGGTCCGGCCAGCGCTGGCTGTGCGCGGAATACCGGCGGGCCGACTTCGGCGGCAGCATCCGCTGGGTCCGGCATGTGCTCTATTTGACGGAGGAGCCGGTGTCCCGGCAGGTCTATCTCTTTGTCTATCTGATCTGGCTGGACCCGGCCCGCCACTTCGACCATGTGATCCGCGGCGACGCCAAGCGGGACAGCGTCAGCCGGCTGTATACCCGGGACGCGCTGCAGCGGATGGCGGAGAACCTGTTTTCCACCAGAAAGCGCGGCAACTGCGCTGTGGCGGTCCTCCAGATCAGCGGCCTGGAAAAGCTGTCCGCCGGCGCGGAGGCGGAGCGGATGCGCTACCATATTGCAGCCGGCCTGTCCCTGGTTCTGGGCGGCAGCTGCCTATTGGGGCAGTACAGCCCTCACCAGATCACTGTGATCTTCCCCGATGTGATCCAGAAGGACACGCTGGGCCGCCGCCTGGAAACGGCAGCTGCCATGCTGCGCCGCATGCTCTCCCCCGAGCCTGCCTACAGCGCCCTGCGCTTTGTCATAGGCATTGACCTGATGCCCACGGCCACAGCACATTACCAGGCCATGCTGACGCGAGCGCTCCAAGTGTGCGCTGACTGGTGGAATGCGGCAACGGATACGGTGGCCTTTGTGCAGGAGCGGGAGGACAGGAGCTGGACACAGATGCAGGGCCAAGCCGGCGAGGCCGGCGTCCCAATTCATATTTCAGAAATGAAACGCCCCCTCTCCGACCAGGAGAAGGATATTGCCCTGGACTGTGTGTCCGCCATGCTTGGCGCAAGGACTCTGGACGCCTCTTTGATGGGCGTGCTGCAGACCATCGGCGCGTATTATCGCGCCGACCGGGTCTACACCCTGATGCTGGTGGAAAACCGCCATGCGGTGGTCATGACCTTTGAATGGACCGACGGCAGGAAACGCAGCATCCAGCAGGCGGTTTCCGGCATGCAGCTGGAGCGGTTCCCGCTGCTCAAGCAGTGTATGGCCGAACGGACGCCGCTCTTTCTCACCCGGCAGTCCCCCGCAGATCCGGAGGACAGGGACGGCCGGGGACAGCCCTGGCATTTTACCGTGTTCCCGCTGATCCGGGAGCCGCAGCAGCCGGTTGTGGGGTTCCTGTGCATTGAAAACGCCCGGAAACACCCGTCAGATGCGGCGCTGTTCGGCACGCTGATCCCCTTCATGCTCCAGCAGCGGGAGCGGTTCAGCGGCGAGGAGCGCCCCTCCGCCGCAGCAGAGCGGCTCATGGGCCTGCCGGACCTGAGGGCCTACATGGAAACCCTTTATGTCCTGACCTCAGAGCACTACAGCTCCCTGGGCGCGGTCTGTCTGGACCTCCCGGGGCTGGACGCTGCCAACAGCCGCCATGGCTTTGAATACGGGAGCCGGATGCTCTGGTATGTGGCGCATACGCTGACTGAACTGTTCGGCTCGTCCCTTCTGTTTCGAATCCGGGAGTCTGAATTTGTCGTATTTTACCCCAACACCACCCGGGAGGTCTTTTTAGGCCGGTGCGGACGGCTGCGTTCGATCCTTCAGCGCCGCTATCCCAGGCAGGTCCGCATCGGGCGGGCCTGGGCAGACGGCGTCTTTACCGGCAGCCGCCTGGCTAAGGAGGCAAAGGCGGCGATGCAGGCTGGGCAGGCCGCGTCGGCCGGCGGGCTCCCGGCATTCGTGCTCGGTGCAGAGGACTACTCCACGGTGGACGACGCGGTGCATGATGGACGGTTCACCGTCTACTTCCAGCCGAAGATCCACATGCGCACCGGGGCGCTCTCCGGCGCGGAGGCGCTGGTGCGCGGGATCGACGAGGACGGCGCCATCATCCCGCCCTCCCACTTTATCGAATTTCTGGAGGAGGCCGGCTCCATCCGGGCGCTGGATCTCTTTGTCCTGGAGCGGAGCCTGGCCCAAGTGGAAAAATGGCGCGCTGCCGGGCTGGGGATTGTCCCTGTGGCTGTAAACCTCTCCCGGACAACACTGGTCCACCCTTCTGCCTTTGCCTCGGTGCTGGCCATCCAGAGCCGCTATCCGGAGCTCCCGCCATCGGCGCTGGAGCTGGAAATCACAGAGCGGGGCGGCGGGATCGAAACCGCTGCCTTTCAATCCATCGCGGACCGGTTCCACGCCTGCGGCCTGCGGCTGAGCCTGGATGATTTTGGCTCCCAGTACGCAAATCTCTCACTGTTTACCAATGTGAAGTTTGACGCCATCAAGATCGACCGCAGCCTTATCACAGATGTGGCCCGCAACCCGATCGGGCAAGCCCTGGTGCAGGATATCGTACAGATCTGCCGGGCCAACAACATGGCCTGTGTGGCGGAAGGCGTGGAGAATCAGGAGCAGCTGGATACGCTTTTGAAAATGGGCTGTCCCTATGCCCAGGGATACTACTATGACCTGCCGCTGCCGGCAGATGTGTTTGAAAAGAAATACCTCCGGGGCGGGAAAGCCGCGGAGCAGGAGAAAATGAAAGAGGAGGAGCGGATATGAGCAGTTCTGACAGAGCGGCTGCCGTGCCGGCGGGTATGAACGCGCAGCAATCCCCCCTGGTCATCGGTATCGGCGCGTCTGCCGGCGGCCTGGAGGCACTGCAGCAGTTTTTCAGCTGCATGCCGTCCAACAGCGGCATGAGTTTTGTGGTGGTGCAGCACCTCTCCCCAGACTACAAGAGCCTGATGGCCGATATCCTGAGCAAACACACGGAGATGCAGGTCTACCAGGCGGAAAACGGCGTCTCCGTCGAGGCGGACACCGTCTATCTGATCCCGCCGAAAAAGTTCATGACCATCAGGGACGGGAAACTGATCCTGACAGACTACGCGCCGGTGACGCTGAACCACCCCATCGACATCTTCTTCTCCTCCCTGGCGGAGGAGAAAAAGGAGCAGTCCATTGTGGTGATCCTCTCCGGCACAGGCACCGACGGCACCAACGGCGTCAAATTCGTGAAGGAGCACGGCGGCCTTGTCATCGCCCAGGCTCCGGAAAGCGCCAAGTTCGACGGGATGCCCAGAAGCGTGATCAGCACAGGGCTGGCAGACTTTGTCCTCTCTCCAGAGGAGATCGCCGAGGAGATCCTGAATTTTTCCAACACCCCCGCCCTTCTGCGTCCCCTGCGGAGCGACAGCCTCCAGTCCGAGGAGGAGTCCCTCTTCTCGGAGGAGGAGACCCTCTCCCACATCTACACGATTTTGAAAAACGCCAGCGGCATCGACTTTACTTACTATAAGCGCTCCACCATCCTGCGGCGCATCGAGCGGCGGATGCTGGTCACCCACAAGGCCAGTCTGGCGGAGTTCGCGCACCTGCTGGGCGACAGCCCGGAGGAGGTGCAGATCCTGGTCAAGGAGATCCTCATCGGAGTGACCAACTTCTTCCGGGAGCCGGCCTTCTTCGAAAAGCTGAAATACAACGCCATCTATAAAATCGTGGAGCGGGCCAGGGAGGAGGAGCCGATCCGCGTCTGGTCCGCCGGCTGCTCCACAGGCGAGGAGGCCTATTCCATCGCCATCCTCTTCCAGGAGGTAATGGAGGAGCTGAATGTCAAGCGGGATGTGAAAATCTTCGCTACGGATGTGGACAGCCGGGCCATTGAGCAGGCCGGGAAGGGCATCTTCTCGGAAAACATCATCGACGACGTCACACCTGCCCGCCTGGCTAAGTTCTTTCTGAAGGCTGGCGACCAATATCAGATCTCCAAGGAGGTCCGGCGGATGATCGTCTTCGCCACCCACAACATGTTTTCCGATCCGCCCTTCGGCAAGCTGGACCTGATCTGCTGCCGCAATGTGATGATCTATTTCCAGCCGGTGATGCGGCGGGGCCTGTTTGCCATCTTCCACCAGGCGCTGAAAAACGGCGGGTTCCTGTTTTTGGGGAAGAGCGAGACGGCAGGAGAGTATGTGAATCTCTTCAAGCCCGTGTGCAGCGCGGAAAAGATCTATGTCCACAAGGCCGAGGGCAAGGTGGAGGACCTGACGCCTCCCGCCTTCAACATTCCCAATATCCAGAATATCTCTCTGAAGAGCATCCGGGCGGGCATGACCCAGAGCGAGGAGACCGCGGTGGAGACCCGCTACGTCCGGTTCCTGGAGCGGCACCTGCCCGCCACGGTGGTCCTCAACGAGGAAAATACCGTCCTCCATTTCTTCGGCAGCTACAGCGACTATCTGTCCCTGGCCCCGGGACGGGCCTCCCTCAACTTCTTCCATATGCTCAACGAGGATCTGTCCCTGGTGTCGGCCACTGCCATCAGCCGCTGCCGGAGTGAACACACCCCCGTCACCTACACCGACATCGCCGTGGACTGCCCTGCCGGGCGGCGGGTGATCAGCCTGACAGTGGAGCCCATCCCCAACGACTCGTCTGAGGACGACGGCCTGGTGGCCGTGATGTTTCTGGAGCACACCGTCCCCGCTGTGGAGGGCGAGGTGGAAAAATTTGATCTGGATGCCACGGCGGCCCGGCGCATCACCGACCTGGAGCGGGAGTTCCAGGAGTCCCAGAACGACCTGCGGGCCACCATCCAGCGGCTGGAGACGGTAAACGGGGAATTGCAGGCCGCCAACGAGGAGCTTCTCACCGCCAACGAGGAGCTGCAGAGCTCCACCGAGGAGCTGCAGTCTGTCAACGAGGAGCTGTATACCGTCAACACGGAGCACCAGCTGAAACTGGATGAGCTGACCATGATGACCGACGACCTGTCCAACTTCCTCTCCTCCACCATGATCGGGATTCTCTTTGTGGACAGCAACCTGAATATCCGCAAGTTCACCGAGTATGTGGGCCGTGAGTTCCAGCTCATGGAGCATGACATCGGGCGGCCCATCCAGATCTTTGCGCACAATTTCCCCGACGAGGAGATCGAGCGGGACTGCCGGTCCGTCCTGAAGGACCTGACCTCCATCGACCGGGAGATCACCGCCATGAACGGCAGGTTCTATACCCTTCGGATCGCGCCCTACCGCACCACGGAAAATTCCATCCGCGGCCTTGTGATCACCATTATCGACAGCCTTGGAACTGCTCCCCGCGGGGATGGGCACGAGGGCTGAATGCGTTTTCTGCGCGGGCGGCTCGCCAATAAAATAACCGCGCGCCGCCCGGCATGTACCCAGCGGCCGCTCCTGCCGGGGCAGACCGCTGCGAAACAAAGCTTTTCTTCCGGCAGGAAACATTTCAGAGAGGAGGGAGCGTTTGATGGAGAATGTGTCCGCTCAGCACCGTTTCACAGACCGATACCTGCTTGCCGCACTGATGGCGATTGAACTTTTGATGTCCTTTTCTTTCCTTGGATATTTTCATGTCGAACCGATCTCCCTCACCATTGCCTATCTGCCGGTACTGCTGGCAGGGGCATTGCTGGGCCCGTGGGAGGCGGCTGCTGTGGGCACGCTTTTCGGCCTGACCAGCATGTGGAAGGCATCCGCCAGCTATGTCATGCCCTCTGACCAGCTCTTCTCCCCCCTGTTCAGCGGCAACCCCCTGGGCAGCCTTTTGCTCAGCATGGGCAGCCGTGCGCTCTTCGGCCTGATTACCGGCTTGCTGTATGCCGGCGTCAAGCGGCTCCGGCACAGCGGCATTGGGGTGGGGCTGCTGTCCTATTTCGGGCGGCCGATCCATTCCTTTCTGGTCTACAGTGCGATGGCGCTGTTTTTCCCGGCGGCCGGTTTCGGTCCCGGCATTATCGTCAGACAGTTCTTCAACCAAAGCGATGTGCTGTCAAACCTTGGCACGGCCGCCTTCGTGCTGCTGGTTTGGGGCGCGTCCCGAACGCAGACCTGGCATAAATTCCAGCAGCGGATCGAGTTGTCTTTTTCCATCCGCACGAGGGAGCGCTACCGGCGGCTGACCATCGCTGTTGTGGCAGGCGTCGCCTTGGTCGCCGCTTTCGCGGTGACAGTGTATTTTGTCCATCGGATCGACTATGTATTGTCTGAAAAGGGTATAGACCTCAGTGAAACGAGTTACGCCGACATCATGCATCTGCAGGTTCAGTTCATGCTCGGCATCATGTCCCTGATGGTGCTGATGGTCCTGTTCCTGGTCCTGAACCGGCATTACAACTCCTATATGGCCTATGAGGGGAAGATAGACTTCCTGACCAGCGCGATGACACGCCGGGCCTTCTTTTCCGCCTGCAGCAGGGCGCTGAAATCTGTCCAAAACCAAACGTCCCCGCTGGGGTACTTTATCATGGTGGATCTGGACCGGTTCAAGGAGATCAACGACCAGTATGGGCACCCGGAAGGCGACCGGGCCCTTCAGGGCGTTGCGCACTGCCTGAAGGAAACCATGGGGGAGCGCTGCATCATTGGCCGCATGGGCGGGGATGAATTTGCCGCGCTGCTGTGCGAGAATGTTCCCGCCGATGAGCTGGAGGCCTCACTGAAACTTTTCCAGGCCCGTGTGCACAGGATCAACTGGAGAGAACAGCATCTGACGTGCAGCATCGGCGCGTATCCCATTCGCCCCGGGCTCTCGCCGGAAGAGCTGTACCAGGAAACGGACCGTCTTTTATACGCTGCAAAGGAGCAGGGGCGCGACCGGTATGTTATCGGTCCGTGACGGCTGCGAAGCCGCAGGGCGGACCGCCGGAGGC
>CAJFPI010000178.1 GCA_904398675.1 uncultured Oscillospiraceae bacterium | reverse complement strand
CTCCAGGCTCCGCTGCACCAGCTTTTGGGCGGACATGTACACCACGTCATACTTGCCCAGGATGCCGCTCAGCTCCACATTCAGCCGGTCCACGATCAGTTGGGGCGGATCGTCACCGTAGAGCTCGTGGACCTTGTCCCACACCAGGCGGTTTAAGTCCTCCTCCGAGTTTTCCAGCCGCGGCGGGAAGAGCTTGCCCTTTGGCAGCAGGTCAAACCGCTCCACCTGGTCGGCGATGGCCCGGGTGTTGGTCACCACCACCTCAAAGGCCTTCTCCTCCCCCAGATAGGCGAACTCCTCCAGCATCTCGTCTGTAGTCTTGAAGTAGATGGGCAGCGGCGCGTCGCAGTCGGCAAACTTCTTGGTGTCCAGCAGGATGTGCCGGTAGATCTCGTCCTCCGGGTCCAGGAAGTGGACGTCCCCGGTGGCGCACACCGGCTTTCCCAGCTCCTCGCCCAGGCGGACGATGGTGCGGTTGAAGTCCCGCAGCTCCTCCTCGCTGTGGACCTTCCCCTCCCGGAGCATGAAGGCGTTGTTGCAGAGGGGCTGGATCTCCAGAAAGTCGTAGAAGGAGGCGATGCGCCTAAGCTCCGCCCAGTCCTTGTTGTCCACCACAGCCTGGAACAGCTCCCCCGCCTCGCAGGCGCTGCCCACGATCAGGCCCTCCCGGTGGGCCATCAGCTCCGTCTTGGGCACCACCGGCACCCGCTTGAAGTACTTGAGGTTGGAGACGGAGATGAGCTGGTAGAGGTTTTTCAGCCCCACCTTGTTCTTGGCAATCAGGATGATGTGCCGGGGCCGGCGGTTCGCCGTACCCTTGGGCCGCAGGGTCAGCATATGCTCGTTGACTTCCTGCAGCCGGGTGAGGCCCGCCTCCCGCAGCTTTGCAAAGAAATGGGGCAGGAAGAGGCCGCAGGTGGCGGCGTCGTCGCTGGCCCGGTGGTGCTGGAAGGCGGGGAGTTTCAGGTGCTCGGCCACAATGTCCAGCTTATATTTTCCAAGCCCCGGCAGCAGATTTTGCGCCAGGATCAGGGTGTCCACATAGGTGGGATCGAAGGCGTACCCCTCCCGCAGGCACCCCTGGCGGATAAAGCCGATGTCAAACTCCGCGTTGTGGGCCACCAGAGGCCGGTCCCCCACGAAACGCAGGAAGTCCGCCAGGGCCTCCCGGGGCTGGGGGGCGTCCTTCAGCATGGCGTCGGTAATGCCGGTGAGGGCCACGATCTCCGGCGTCAGGGGGCGGCCCGGATTCACAAAGGTCTGGAACCGCTCCCGGATCTCCCCGCCCTCGATCACCACCGCGCCGATCTCCGTGATGGCGTCCTCCCGGGAGCGAAGGCCGGTGGTCTCTATGTCAAAGGCCACATAGGCGTCGTCAAAGGAAAAATCTCCCCCGCCGTGGACGGCGATGCGGTCGTCCAGGTTGTTGACAAAATAGCCCTCCATGCCGTAGAGGAGCTTGATGTCCTTGGCGGAGTGCCACGCGTCGGGAAAGGCCTGGGCCACGCCGTGGTCCGTGATGGCGATGGCCGGATGGCCCCAGGCCTCTGCCCGCTTGATCACATTGCTCTCCGGCCCGTTCTTCGGCCCCACCGGCGTGGTGGCGTCCATGTTGGAATAGGAGGTGTGCAGGTGCAGCTCCACCCGCTTGACCTCCGCCGTGTCCTGCCGCATCTGGTGGGACACGGCCACAATATTTTTCGGGTCCAGCAGCACGTCGCTGCCGTCCCGGTTGAGCTTCATAAATCCCTGGACCTGCAGCCACATGCCCGGCTTGACGCCGCCCTTCAGGGCGTCCTTCTCCGCCTTCTGCAGGTATTTTGTCACCCGCACGGAGGTCTGGTTGTCCGTCATGTCAAAGGTGAGGCAGAACACGCCCGGGCGGCGGGTCTCATAGAGGTCGGAGAAGAACACCCGCCCCTCCACCACCACCTGCCCCATCTTCGGGTTCAGCCCCGTCATGGGCTGTACCTTCCCCTTGATGGGGCCGCCCATGATGATCTGCTGTCCGCCCTCGCTCCCGCCTCCCTTGGCCGGTCCGGCCCCGCCGGCGGGGGCCTCCACCGCCAGGCGGATGGAGACGTCCTTGAGATCATAGGCCCCCGCGATGCTCTCCCGCAGCTCTCCCAAAGCGCTCTCCCCCAGGGCGCAGCTGGCCGTCAGCGCCAGGGTCATGGACCGCTGGGCGCGGCACAGCTCCACCGCGGACAGCCACGCGTCGCTCAGCGCCAGGCGCAGCCCCCGGCTCAGGTCCAAAGAGGGAAACAGTTCAAAAAAAGGAATTTTCTGTGCCATGGTCCTCCCATTCCTCTGTTGATATCTCCTCCCGCCGCCTCACAGCGACGCGATCTCCTCCATCAGCGCGTCCACCAGCTGGTCCTGGGGCAGTTTCCGAAGGATCTTCCCCTTCCGAAACAGCAGGCCCTCGCCGCTGCCGCCGGCAATCCCCACGTCCGCCGCCGCGGCCTCGCCGGGGCCGTTCACCGCGCACCCCATCACCGCCACAGTGATGGGCTTTTTGCAGCCCGCCAGCCGCCGCTCCACCTCCTCCGCCAGGGCGATGAGGTCAATGTTGGTGCGGCCGCAGGTGGGACAGGCGATGAGGTTCGGCCCCTCCCGGCGCAGCTCCGCCGCCTGCAGGATCTTCTTTGCCGCATAGATCTCCTCCACCGGGTCCGCCGTCAGCGTCACCCGGAGGGTGTCGCCGATGCCGAGGCACAAAAGGCCCCCGATGCCCATGGCGGACTTGATGATGCCCATAGAGGGCGTGCCCGCCTCGGTGACCCCCAGGTGGAGGGGGTAGGGACACCGCTCATGGAGCAGGCGGTAGGCCGCCACCGTCACCGGGACGGAGGAGCACTTCACCGAGATGCAGATATCCGTGAAATCAAACTTCTCCAGAAGGGCCGCGTGGCCCATGGCGCTCTCCGCCAGGGCCTCGGCGGTGGCGCCGCCGTATTTCTCCAAAAGCGGCTTTTCCAGGGACCCGCCGTTGACGCCGATGCGGATAGGCACATGCCGGGCGCGGCAGGCGTCCGCCACCGCCTTCACCCGCTCCTCGGAGCCGATGTTGCCGGGATTGATCCGGATCTTGTCCGCCCCCTGGTCCACGCACTCCAGGGCCAGGCGGTAGTCAAAGTGGATATCGGTGACAAGGGGGATGTGGATGCGGCCCTTGATGGCGCCCACCGCCCTGGCCGCCGCTAGATCCGGCACCGCCACCCGGATGATCTCGCACCCCGCCTCCTCCAGCCGCTGGATCTGATCCACCGTGGCATCCACGTCGTGGGTCTTGGTGGAGCACATGGACTGGATGCTCACCGGCGCGCCGCCGCCCACGGCAACCGCGCCCACATGGATTTGTTTTGTCATCTGTACGCTCCTCCCATCAAACAAATCGGAAGGACGGGTATCCCCATACCCGTCCCCCAAGGCGTGGAACTCCCGCCTTTACTCCTCCCGCAGCAGTGCATAGATACAGGAGTCGTGCATCCTCCCGTTTTTCAGGACGCTGCGCCGCAGCACCCCCTCCAGGGTAAAGCCCGCTTTCTCCAGCACCCGGCGGGAGCCTGTGTTATAGGCATAGGGCTCGGCAAAGATCCGGACGATGTCGAAGGCGGCAAACGCCTCCCGGCAGATCTCCTCCACCGCCCATGTCATGATCCCCCTGCCCCAGAAGGGCTCCGCCAGCCAGTAGCCCAGCTCCCCGCTGCGGCGGTAGACATCCGTCCCCACCGCCACGCTGATGCTGCCCACACATGCTCCGTCCGCGGTGATGGCGCGGAAGAGGGCATTCTGCCCGTCCCGGGCCATGCAGTCCCGGACAAACCAGGCCGCGTCCTCCTCTGCATAGGGCCAGGGAAACACGTCCCGCAGATTGGCGGCGATCCGGGGGTTGTCGGCGTACCGGGCCACGGAGGGGATGAACGCCTCCTCCCAAGGCACAAGGGCGAGCTGCACGGGGCAAGACCTCCTTATCGGAATAATCGGAACACGTCCTGGAATGTGACCACCAGCATCAGCCCCATCAGGAGGACAAAGCCGGCGGCGTGGATATAATTCTCATATTTGGGCGGGATCTGCCGCTTGGCCACCAGCATAACCACGGCGTTGACCAACAGGAAGAAGATCTTTCCCCCGTCCAGCGCCGGAATAGGCAGCAGGTTCATCACCGCCAGGTTCACCGCGATCATGGCGCCGAGGTAGGCGATGTTGTACACCGCGTCCAGCACCGTGGCGCTCTGCTCCCCCACTGTGGAGATGGCGGAGACGATGCCCACCGGGCCGCTGAGGTCCTCCATCCCCGCCGCCCCGGTGACAAGATCCCCAAGGCTGATCCAGATGAGACGGACAAAGTCGATGGCATTGTACCAGCTGACCCGGAGCTTGGCGCCCAGGGTGGCCTCCTCCACGCCGGCCAGCCGGAGCCCATAGCCGGTGAAGGTGGTGCCGTCGTCCTCGGTATACTCCAGAGGCGTCATGGGGAAATCATTGAGCGTCACCTTCTCCCCGTCCCGCAGCACCACCAGGTCAAAGGTCTCGCCGTTGCCCCGGCTGAGGAAGAGGCTGATGTCGCTGAAGAGATAGATCCGGTGGCCGTCGATGCTGTAGAGGATATCCCCGGCCTGCAGCCCGTCGCTGCCCTCGTAGGGGCAGCCCTCATAAAAGCCGGTGATCTCCGCGGTGCGGAAACCGGCGGCGTTGGCATAGAGCAGCAGGATGATGAGAAACCCCGCCACAAAGTTCATCCCCGCCCCGGCGGCGAAGATCAGCACCTTTTTCCAGAACCCCTGGTTGTTGAGGCTGTGTGGATCGTCAGACTCCTCTTCCTCCCCCTCCAGGGCGCAGTAGCCGCCGATGGGCAGAAGGCGCAGGGTATAGAGGCACCCGTTCTTCTCCTTGTGGTAGAGCTTGGGACCCATGCCGATGGCAAACTCGTGGACCGTGACGCCGCAGATGCGGGCGGCGATATAGTGCCCCCACTCATGGACGGCGATCAGCACGCCGAAGATCAGCACTGCTGCTAGAATATAGATCATTTACCAAAAACGCTCCTTATTTGGACTCCTCCAGCACACACGCCCCATCCAGCACCACAGACCGTGCCTGCCGGTCTGCTTCCAGTATATCCGCCAGGGTGGGATTCCATTTCACTTCTATGGCGTCCAGCGCCTTTTCTACCAGGCGGGAAATGTCGTTAAAGCCGATCTCACCGCGCAGGAACCGCCCCACCGCCGCCTCGTTTGCCCCGTTGAGGACCGCGCAGGCCGTCCCCCCGGTCCGGGCGCAGCGAAGTGCCAGGGAAAGGCAGGGGAATGCCTCCTCGTCCGGGGGGGCGAAGGTCAGGGACGGGCAGCGGAGAAGATCCAGCGGCTCGTCCGGCGAGGGTGCCCGCCGGGGATAGGTCAGGGCATAGCGGATGGGCAGTTTCATATCCGGCGTCCCCAGTTGGGCCAGCATGGCCCCGTCGTGAAACTCCACCAGGGAGTGGACGATGCTCTGCCGGTGGATCACCACAGAAACCTGCTCCGGGGGCAGGCGGTAAAGGCGCATGGCCTCGATGCACTCCAGCCCTTTGTTCATCAGCGTGGCGCTGTCCACGGTGATCTTCGCCCCCATGGACCAGTTGGGATGGCGCAGGGCCTCCTCCACCGTCACGCCCTCCAGCTGGGCGAAGGACCTGCCGTAAAACGGTCCGCCGGAGCAGGTGAGGATAAGGCGTTTCACCTCTCCCCTGTCCCGGCAGCCCTGGAGGCACTGGAAAATGGCGGAGTGTTCGCTGTCCACCGGCACGATCTCCGCGCCGCAGCGTTTGGCCTCCTCCATCACCAGCTCCCCGGCACACACCAGGGTCTCCTTGTTGGCCAGGGCGATCCGTTTTCCCTTTTGGATGGCGGCCAGCGTGGGGCGGAGGCCCACCATGCCCACCACGGCGGTGACCACTGTATCCGCGCGGTCAAGGGAGGCGGCCTCTGTCAGGCCCTCCATGCCATAGGCCACCCGGATGGGGAGTCCGCGCAGCCGCCGGGCCATCTCCGCCGCAGCCTCCATATCATAAAGCACCACCAGCTCCGGGAGAAACTCCCTGGCCTGCCGCTCCAAAAGATCCAGGCTGCTCTTGGCCGTCAGCGCTGCAACGGCCAGCCCCAGCTCACGGGCCACTGCCAGGGTCTGCCGGCCGATGGAGCCGGTGGAGCCCAGCACCGCGATCGTCTTGCTCATCGCCCACACCCCCAATCAGTCAAAAGAAAGCACCAGGCGCAGCACCGCGGTGAGAAACGGCAGTACGAAAATCACGCTGTCAAACCGGTCCAAAACGCCGCCGTGCTCCAGGAAAATGCGGCCGTAGTCCTTTACGCCGAACTCCCGCTTGACCAGCGAAAAGCTCAGGTCCCCCACCTGCGCCGCCACGCTGCACACAAGCCCCAGCGCCAGAATCAGGGGATAGGAGATGTCCTGGCCGCACCAGGTCTCCATGATAAAGGCAAACACCGCCCCGCCCAGGAGATTGCCCACCAGGCCGCCGACGGCGCCCTCCACCGTCTTGTGGGGGCTGATGCGGGGGGCCAGCTTGTGCCTGCCGAAAGCGCGTCCGGCAAAATAGCCGCCGGTGTCGCTCATAAAGCTGAAGACAAAGGGCAGAATGAGGTAGCCGCGGTGGATCCCCTCCTGCCATGTCAAAAGCAGCGTGGAAAAAGAATAGGGAATCAGCATGCCGGCGGCCACACAGGCCATCACCTGCTGAAAGGAGACCTCGCCGCCCCGGCAGACCGCATGAAAAAACAGCACCAAAATCAAGGCCGTCCACAGATGGCCCAGAATTTCCGGCTCCACCCAGGCAAGGCACACCGTGAATGCTGCCGCAGCCACCGTGAGAAACATGGGAAAGCTCCTGCCCGGAACGCCGGCACAGTGGGCCAGCTCCCACGCCGCAACGGCCGCCAGCGCCGCCAAAGAGACCACCAGCGCCGCCGGCGGCCCCCACAGCACCACATACAGCAGCACCGGCGCCCCCACCGCGCTGACCAGCAGCCTTGATTTCATCTCTTAATCCCTCCAAACCGCCGGTCCCGGCTCTGATAGGCGGCAAAGGCCCGGTGCAGGTCCTCCACCGTAAAATCCGGCCACAACACGTCGGTGTAATAAAACTCCGCGTAAGCACACTGCCAGAGAAGAAAATTGCTCAGCCGCTGCTCGCCGCCGGGGCGGATCAAAAGCTCCGGGCTGGGGATGCCGGCAGAGTAGAGATAGCTCTCAAACGTCTCCTCCGTCAGCTCCTCCGGCCGGGCCGTCCCGGCAAGGCAGGCCCGGGCAAAGTCCTGGGCCGCATGCACCAGCTCCGCCCGGCCGCCATAGTTGATGCAGATATTGCACTGGCAGCCGGTAAGCCTCCCGGAGATCTCGTCGCACCGGCGGGCCAGCTCCTGCAGTTCCCCGCTGAGCGCTGAGATGTCCCCCATAAAGCGCAGGCGCACATTGTCCCGCTCCATGGTGTCCAACGCCTCCAGCATATACCGCTTGAGAAGGTCCATAATGGTGGAGACCTCCTCCTCCGGCCGCCGCCAGTTCTCCGTGGAGAAGGCGTAGACCGTCAGATAGTCGAGGCCGATGTCCCGGCAGTAGGTGGCGATGGTGCGGAAGGTCTCCGCGCCGGCCTTGTGGCCCGCTGTCCGCGGCAGCCCCCGGCGTCTGGCCCAGCGGCCGTTGCCGTCCAGGATAATAGCAACATGGCGGGGCAAATGGTCAAAGTCCACCTGCCCCGCAGCTGCGCTGTGTCTTTTTCGAAAGAAAGGTAGTGCCATAGCGCCTCCAAAGCGGATGATCCGATTGCCGCCGATGCTCGGCAGCCCTCCGGGGCCGCAGCCGTCCCCGCCGGCAGGAGGAGCGGAACCACGCTCCGCCGTATCCCATGCCGGAGGGCCGAAGGTACTCAGACCTCCATCAGTTCCTTTTCCTTCACGCTGTACAGCTCATCCACCTTCTTGATCATCTCGTCGGTGAGCTTTTGAATGTCCTTTTCCGCCTGCTTGAGGTCGTCCTCGGTGATCTCGCCGTCCTTCTGCATCTTCTTGAACTTATCCATGGCGTCCCGGCGGATGTTGCGGATGGCCACCTTGCCGCCCTCGGCATACTTGCCGATCTGCTTGGTCAGTTCCCGGCGCCGCTCCTCCGTCAGCTGGGGGAAGAGCAGGCGCAGCACCTTGCCGTCGTTGGCGGGATTGATGCCCAGATCCGACTCCTGGATGGCCTTCTCAATGGCCTTCACCGCCGAGGCGTCCCAGGGCTGGATCACCAGAGACCGGGGATCCGGGGATCCGATGGAGGCGATCTGCTGGATGGGGGTGGGCGTTCCATAGTAGTCCACCATGATCCTGTCCAGCACCGCCGCGTTGGCCCGGCCGGCCCGCACAGCGGCAAAGTCAGCCGCCACCGAGTCGATGGACTTCTTCATTTTATTTTCAAATACCTTATATTCATCCTTTAACATGTGTCAGTCCTCCTTCACGATCGTTCCGATTTTTTCGCCCTTCAGCGCGCGGATAATATTCTGGGGGTCCTTCAAGGCAAAGACATGAATGGGAATGCGGTTGTCCATGCTGAGGCTGGTGGCGGTGGAATCCATCACCGCCAGGTGCTGGGAAAGGACATCGTCATAGCTGATGCGGTCATACTTCACAGCGGAGCTGTCCTTATTGGGGTCTGCGCTGTAGACGCCGTCGATGTTCTTTGCCAGCAGGATCACGTCCGCGCCGATCTCCGCAGCCCGGAGCACCGCGGCGGTGTCTGTCGAGAAGAAGGGGTTTCCTGTGCCGCAGCCGAAGATGACCACGCGTCCCTTCTCCAGATGCCGGATGGCCCGGGAGCGGATATAGGGCTCCGCCACCGCCCGCATCTCCACCGCAGTCTGCACCCGGACGCTGACGCCCATCTGCTCCAGCACATCCGCCATGGCAAGGCAGTTCATCGCCGTGGCCAGCATGCCCATGTGGTCGGCCCGTACCCGCTCCATGCGGCCGTTGCCGTCCTTCACACCCCGCCAGAAGTTGCCTCCCCCGATGACAATGCCGATCTCCACGCCCATCTCCACCGCCTCCTTGACGGCGGCGCAGACACTGGCGATCACCTCAAAATCAAGGCCGGTATGCTTTTCCCCGGCCAGGGCCTCGCCGCTGATCTTCAAAAGGACACGCTGATACACAGGTTTCTCCATTCAGCCAATCACCCTCCTCATCTGCATACTGCACACATTTTAATATAAAATCTCCCGTTTGAAAAGTGGGTATTTGTAAATTCTCAAATTTCTTCCAAAGCGGGCAAAAGGGGAGGGGGCCTTTCCCGGGAAAAGCCCCCTCCCCTTCTTCCGTTTTTTCTGTCTCTGCCGGTCCATCAGGCCCGGATCTCCTGGCGCATGAAGGCGATGTAGGCGACGGCAAAGAGCACGATCACCAGCGCCGTAATCACCACCAGGTGGGGCCAGATGAGAAGAAGGCTCTGTCCCAGCGGCAGATAGCTGTCCACCGCGCCATAGAGCTGGGAGGTGGTGACGATGCCGATGCTGCGTACGCTGGGGTTGAGGATGGTCACAGCCGCCTCGCTGAAGAGGTAGTAGGGCGAGATGCGGTTGAGGCCCAGCTCAAAGCTGTAGTTGCTCATCAGGTTCAGCATACCCTCCATGCCGTCGGTGGGGAAGAGGAGGTTGGCAAGGCCGCTGGCCACCAGGGACATGAAGAGGGTCAGGAACAGCCAGATGGCAATGGCGGAGAGGGCCGCCGTGGCGGCATGGCGGCACACCACGGAAAAGAGGGAGGCCAGCGCCAGCCAAAAGCTGATATAGGCCCACAGCACCACCAGAAAGGCCGCAAGGCGCAGCGCCTCCTCCAGAGAGGGAGAGATGCCGGTGACAAGGATGCCCATGCCGCTGACAGCGAGCCCCAGGAAAGCCACCACAATGGCGATGGCTGCGGAGCCGGCCAGGAACTTTGCGGTGATGATGGCGTCCCGGTGGATCGGCTGGGAGGCCAGGCGGTTAAGGGTGCCCAGGCTCCGCTCGTTGTTGATGGCGTCAAAGCCCAGGGCAATGCCCATCAGCGGCCCCAGGAAGGCCATAAAGGTGGCAAAGGAGTAGATGGATTCGCTGCTGGTGGTAAAAAACCGAAGGAAGATATAGTCGCTGCTGGTGAGGGACTCTCCCTGAATGGTGCTGATCGCCCCCGCCAGGCTCATCACTGCCGCCAGGAACATCAGCAGAAACACCAGGGTAAAGCGCTTGCTCTCCAGGTGGTCCGTCAGCTCCTTGTGAAACAGGGCGCCGAGACCGGAGGGAATCTTTTCACTTTTTTCGCCTTTTCCAAGGGAGCGCAAAGCCGCCTTGCACTTTTCCGCTTTCGCTATGAGCGTCACTGGGATCACCTGCCTTTTCAAAATACCGTCTGTAAATCTCGTCCAGATCTCCGCCCCGCTGGCGCAGGGAGAGGATGGTGTACCCGCCGG
>CAJFPI010000177.1 GCA_904398675.1 uncultured Oscillospiraceae bacterium | reverse complement strand
GCCCATATCAAAGCCGATGCGGAACTGCATGAACATCATGGCGGCCAGGCCCGAGATGGTGGTGAGGCTGCTGGCGGAGATGGAGGGAATCGCGGCGCTCACCGCCGCGATGCAGGCCTCCCGGTCCCCGGCATACTCCCGCTCCTCCAGAAAGCGGTGGAGCATGATGATGGCGTAGTCGATGGCCAGGGCCAGCTGCAGTACCACAGTCACCGAGTTAGAGACAAAGGAGATCTCCCCAAAAATAAAGTTGGTGCCCAGATTCAACAGGGCCGCCGCAATAAACGTGAGGAGCAGCACCGGGATCTCTGCGTAGGAGCGGGAGGTGAGAAGCAGCACCAGCACGATGATGACTGCCGCCACCGCCAGAATAATCCCCATCTCGCTGGCCAGGGAATCCGCCTGGGAATTGCCCACGGCGCTGTCGATATAATAATCGTAAGGCTCCAGCATCTCCCGGATGGCGGCCAGGGCCGCGAGGCTGATCTCGTCCTCCTCCTCCCCGTCAAAGGTTACGGAGATCAGGGCATCCGCCCCTTTGAAATACTCGGCGATGTCCTCCGGCGTCTCCGGCTCGCTGTCCTCCTCCGTGTCTGCCTCGACCGTATCACTCCCGAAGGTGGCAGAGGTGACCCCTTCGATCTGCTCCATCTGCTCCGCCAATTCCTCCGCCATCTCATAGGTCACATGGGAGACCATGACGCGGGCGGTGCCGAACGTGGTAAACTCCTCCTCCATGAGGGTCAGCCCCTGGCGGGTCTCCGTAGTCTCCGGCAGATACTCCGTAATGTCGTTGCAGACACTGACCCAGCTCCGGGAGAACAGGCAGAAGATCAGGGCGCAGGCATAGAGAAAAAAGATCAGATTCCTCTTGTCCACAATGACCGTGGCCAGCTTCTCAAAAAAGGATGGCTTTTCCGTTCCCTTGCTCACAGTTCCGATTCCTCCTGGGTTTCTGGATGGATGAGAGTGCCCTTCCACCGCATCCGGGCGGATTTTGAGGTGGATGTGCCCCGCAGGTTCCCCGCCTGTAGGTTCAGAACGGTCTCGCAGGGGATGGTACTCACTATGGTCTGGATTGGATGGAAAAGATGAAGCGTCCCATCCTCCGCCTGCACGCCCTGAATTGTGTTGACATAGCCCACCAGATCCAGCGAGCCAGTGACATAGCTTCCCTGATAGCTGAGGGTCAGAACGCCCTCCCGCGGGCCCATCTGGCTCTGGATCGTGACTTGGTACCGCTCCGTCATAGCGCCGCACACCTTTCCATTTGGTTTCTTTCAGCATAAAAAATCAGGCGGGGAAATGCAAGGTGCACAATGGGGGTGAATGTCAGATTTCTGACACTTGCTCCCATTCTGCATCTAGGATTGCTCCCCACCCTGTGCTAAAATAGAAGAAACGCCTGAGAGAAGGGCTCGTGAGGAATTGAAATGAAGAAACGGACTTATGAGGCCAGCGAGGCTGCCAAGCGGGAGATCTGTGCCGCGCTGAAAAGCCTGATGGCGCAAAAGCCTTTGAATAAAATCACTGTGGCAGAGATCATGCACGCCTGCGGCATGGCCCGGCAGCATTTTTACTACCATTTTGAGGACATATACGATGCGGTGCGCTGGATATTTGACCAGGAAGCTGTGGCTCTGCTGCGGGAGCATGAGGGAGTTATGCTGTGGCAGGACGGATTGCTCCAGCTCTTCCAGTATCTTCAGGAGAACCGGGCGGTCTGCCTGTGCGCTTTGCACTCCATAAGCCGGGAGCATCTGAAGCGGTTTTTCCAGACCGATGTTCGGGCGATCATACAGGATACGGTTTTGCAAATCGCCGCAGAGCTGCAATATCAAGCCAGTGACCGGGAAGTGGCCCTGCTGACAGAGGTCTATGTTGGAGCGCTGGTGAGTATGATGGAGGACTGGCTGCTGGGTGAGATCCAAGAAACCCCGGAAGAGCTGATCCAGTTTGTAGATCAGCTGCTGCGGGATCATGTTCGAGGCGCAGCCCTGCGGCTGGCAGAAAGACACCCCGCAGCGGGACAAGGCCGCAGGGAGGAGCTGTAAAAAGAAGGGGCAGATTGCCGCGGTCGACCGTCAGGTTAGCAGCGGCCGGGAGGGGTGTGTCCGCCGTTTATCGTTCTGGGGGAGGCTGAGAGGCTACGAAGCCGTTTCCCATCTGGAGCATAGGGGGCGGATGGCTGCTGCCATATCCGGCGTCATTGAGACAGGGACCCGAACTGGGTCCCTGTTTTTTTGAGGAGGTGCTGGAGTATATAGGGCCGCGGCATAAAATGAGCGCTGCGGGCAGGCGTAACCGCCCTATAAAGTACAGGCAAGCGCCCAGCACTTTACATACTTTTTACCCAAAATTGACATTTCTTGGGTCGCAGTCGTTTTCGTATTTTGCTAAACTGCTAAAATAGGTAATTTTACCCTGAAATTCTGTGGAAACACCCCCGAAAATCCGGAGGATGGATCGTATTCTTCTCCCGGAGGGGATGGAGGAAATTGATATGGTGGGGACGGAACACAGCATCGTGGGCCAGGTATATGCGGCAAAGACAGACCCAGAGGCAGCGGACACCCTGATTGGACAGTACATAGGGTTTATTCGCAGCGAGACGGTGAAGTTTATCCATACATCTCCCGAGGACGGCCATGAGGATGAACTGAGCATCGCCATGCTGGCCTTTTATGAGGCCGTGCTCGGCTATGAAAAGAGTCGAGGGGCCTTTCTCCCCTACGCGGCCAGGGCCATCAAAAACCGGCTTGTGGACTACTACCGGGCGGAAAAGCGGCACGGGAATGTGGTCTCCCTGCATGCACCCAAAGGAGATGGAGAGGACAGCCCCATGCTGGAGACTCTGCCGGATATCCGGGATGAACTTTCCGGTTACGAGATGCGCGCGGCAAGCCAACAGGAGATCCGGGAGTTCTGTGAGCAGCTGGGCCGGCTCGGTCTCACCCTGGCTGATGTGGCGGACAACTGCCCCAGACAGGAACGGACGCTGGATGCCTGCCGCCGGGTGCTGGCCTATGCCCGTTCCCGTCCGGAGCTGCTGGATCGGCTGGTGGAGTCGGGCCGTCTGCCCGTCAATGAGCTGGCGGCCGGCTCCGGTGTGGAGAAAAAAACGCTGGAGCGGCACAGAAAGTATTTGGTGGCTATCCTGCTGGCCTTTACCAACGGTTATGAGATCATCCGGGGACATCTGTGTCAGCTTTTCCCGGCGAAAGGAGGGAGCGCGAAGTGAAATACCTGGTGATGGAGGTACACCCGGCTTATGCGGTGGTGCTGGATGAAGAGGGCCGCTTTCTCAAGACGGCCAATCTGCACTACCAGGTGGGAGATACCGTCCAGAGTGTCATAGAACTCCAACGGCCAAAGGCAAAGACTCCCGCCATTTGGAGGCCTCTGTCCGGCCTGGCGGCTGCGGCCGCCTGTTTCTGCCTGGCGTTCTTCGGCTATTACCAGCCCAACTACACAGCCTATGGTACCCTGCGCATCCAAATCAATCCCGATGTAGAGATGACGGTCAGCCGCACCGACCGGGTGCTGGCTCTGGAGGGGCTCAACGCCGACGGCGAGGACCTGATCGAAGGATATTCCTGCCGGGGGAAGGACCGGGAGACCGCCGCCAACGAGCTGGTGGAGCGGGCCATTGCCATGGGCTACCTCTCCGACGGCGACACCATCTCCATTACAGTCAGCAGCTCAGATGCGGACTGGCAGGCCCGGGAGGAGGCCCAGGTCCAAGCTCAGCTAAAGGAGCGGTACGGTGAGACCATAATGATCCAGCTGGGAGGAGGAGCGGTCCCCGCGGACACGTCCCCTCAGAGTGATTCCACACAGGTGATCATTCCGGTGACACCCCCCACACCCGCTCCGGCCGATGACGACACGGACTACGGCCCCGGCGCGGACGGTGTCACCGACTACAATGACACGGATTACGGCCCCAACGGGGACGGGGTGACCAACTACGACGACACGGACTACGGCCCCAACGCCGACGGGGTGACCGACTATGACGACACGGACTATGGGCCTTACACCGACGGCGTGACGGATTATGAGGATCGGGAGGACGGCGGGGACCAGGATACCGATTATGACGACGACTGGGATGACGGCGATGACGATTGACCGGCGGCAAAAAATCCAAAAAAATTTCGCGGAGGCCCCGGTTTTCCGGGTGGAAGTCCGTATTCTCCCCATGTAAGCCAAAGGGAAAACTTTTTTCAAAAGACCCCGTTTTTCAGACAGCGGCTTCGTAATCTAGGAACAGAGAACACAAAACAAACTGTATTTTGAGGTGAGCAATATGAAAAAGAATGTTACTCCCAAACGGTTCGGGCTTGCCCTGACCATCGCTCTGGCCCTGACCGCCTGCGGAGACGGAGCCGGAAGGGCTGCGGCATCCGAGAGCGCCGGCAGCACCGCCGCCCTTCCGGAGACGGCCAACGGCAGCGTGGGGACCGTGCTGCTGAGCGTAAACCCAGAAATTGAGATCGACTATGACAAGTCGGGCAATGTGGTGGCTTTGAACGCCCTCAACGACGACGGCCGGTCGGTCCTGGCATCCTATACCGGCTATGAGGGCAGGGCCTGCTCCGCGGTCATCGGTGAGCTGGTGGATGAGATCAACGCCGGCGGCTACTTCGACGCCACCATTGACGGCCATGAGAAAAATATTGTCCTAAAGCTGGAGCGGGGTTCTGCCTATCCGTCGGATCAGTTTCTGAATGAATTGGCGGAAGCCGTCCGCCTGGTGGTAGAGGCCGACCAGATCGGATCTCAGACTGTGGCCCTGGACGGGGACGACTACGATGATACCTATGGGGATAGGGGCTATATCAATGCCGCAGCTGCCCAGAACATTCTCTCCACTCAGCTGGGCCGGGATGACATCCAGTTCGTGGAAAAGGAGTACGACTTGGACGACGGGGAGTTCGAGGTGGAGTTCGTCATGGACGGTGTGGAGTATGAGTACGAGGTGAACGCCGTTACCGGTAAGGTTACCGAGATGGACGCTGAATATCAGGACTACGATGACACGGACTATGGCCCCAACGCGGACGGGGTGACCGACTACGATGACACGGACTACGGCCCCAATGCGGACGGGGTGACCGACTACGATGACACGGACTACGGCCCCAATGCCGACGGTATTACCGACTACGACGACACGGACTATGGCCCCAACGCGGATGGGGTGACCGACTACGATGACACGGACTACGGCCCCAATGCCGACGGTATTACCGACT